>JALZWD010000062.1 GCA_023300365.1 Flavimaricola sp.
CGAGGGGTTTGGAGGGCGCCGTGGGGATTTCTTCGGAGACATCCGCGCCAACTTGGCCGGTGAGGAAGTTCATTTTGCCGATGAAATCCGCGACGCGGCGCGAATTGGGGCGGCGGTAGAGCGTTTCGGGGTCAGACATTTGACCGATGCGCCCCTCAAACATCACGGCGATCCGGTCGGACATCACGAGGGCCTCTTCTTGGTCGTGTGTCACAAGAATAAAGGTGATGCCGACGCTGCGTTGCAGTTTGATCAGCTCAACCTGCATTTGTTCGCGCATTTTTCTGTCGAGGGCCGAGAGCGGTTCATCAAGAAGTAAGACTTTGGGTTTAAGGATAAGCGCACGGGCCAGAGCGACACGTTGTCTTTGCCCCCCAGAGAGAGCATGTGCCGCCCTGGTCCCGTATCCCCCCAAGCCCACCATTTCGAGGGCGTCATCCGTGGCGGTGGCTTTTTCCGCCTTGGGCATCTGCGATTTGCGCAGACCGAAGGCGACGTTTTCGGCCACGGTGAGGTGCGGGAAGATCGCATAGGATTGGAACACCATATTGGTGGGCCGTTGGTTGGCGGGAACGCCGTGCATATCCTGACCTGAGATCATCAGCGCGCCCGATGACAGCCCCTCAAACCCCGCGATCGTGCGCAAAAGCGTGGTCTTGCCACAGCCCGAGGGGCCAAGCAGCGAGAAAAACTCGCCTTCGTTAATCGTGAGGTCAATGTCGCGCAATGCGTGGTAGTCGCCGTAATATTTATTAACGCCCGTGAGTGTGATGAGGGGGGTGCTCATAAAAAGCCTCCGCTGTCTTTTGTGCCTGTGCGCGCGAGGCCGCGACGGCGGAAGGTTTCGGCGATGGCCAAAAGGATGATCGAGAGCGCCACGAGGATCGTGCCAAGCGCCATAACCACGGGGATCGACGCCGGAAAGCGCAGCAGGCCCCAGATATAGACGGGCATCGTGGGGTTTGAACCGGTGAGGAAGAAGGCGATGATGAATTCATCCAGAGAGATGGTAAAGGAGATCAGGAGCGACGAGATAATGCCGGGTATCACCAGAGGCAGGATCACGAGGCGAAAGGCGTTGAGCCGGGTTTCGCCAAGGTCGAGGGCGGCTTCTTCTAGGGCGGGGTCGATATTTTGGAAGGCACCGTTGAGGATGGCGATTGAGAAGGGTGTGCAGATCAGGACGTGGGCCGCGATGATCGTCCAATTGGAGAGATCAAAGCCAAAGATTTGGCGGATCACGATAAGCAGCGAGACCGCGACAATGATTTCGGGCAGCACGAGGGGCAGCATGATGAAGCCCATGATGCCGGATTTGCCGGGAAAGTGTGCCATCGCCCCTGCCCGTGCAGCGCAAACCCCGAGGAGTGTGGCAAAGATCGCGGATGTGGCCGCGATAAAGAGCGAGTTTTTGACGGCGGTGTGCAAGGCCGTGTTGGTGGCGAGTTCTGCGAACCATTTGGTTGAGAACCCTTGGAGCGGGAATGCGATGACTTGGCCATCGTTAAAGGCAAACAGCGGCAACAGCGCGATCGGCGCATAAAGGAAGATCAGGTAAGCGATGGCGTAGATGCGCAAACTCATGAGCGGGCCCGGAGCCATTTGCGGTTAAGCCAGATGAACACAAGGCTGATTGCCGTGACCGAAAGCATGGCCACAAGGGCCAGTGCGGCGCCAAGGGGCGCGTTGTTGAGGGCAAGGAATTGGGTTTGGATCATGTTGGCAATCAATTGGCCGCCAGCGCCCCCCATCAGGGCGGGTGTGACGTAATCGCCAATGGTGGGGATAAACACGATCAAGCAGGCCGCAACCACGCCGGGCATCGCGAGGGGGAGTGTGACGCGAAAAAACGTGGTGAACCGGGTTTCGCCGAGGTCTTGGGAGGCCTCAAGCAAGGATCGGTCGATTTTTTCCAAGGCCACGAAGATCGGCAGGATCGCAA
This sequence comes from Flavimaricola sp., assembly GCA_023300365.1. GTDB lineage: Bacteria > Pseudomonadota > Alphaproteobacteria > Rhodobacterales > Rhodobacteraceae > JALZWD01. The sequence continues at coordinate 1,943 of JALZWD010000062.1, forward strand.
ACGGGGCAAAGGCGTGGGCGAGTGTGATGATGACGGCGTTGATGTTGTACAAGATGAAGGTCAGCGGCTCGTCGATTAGCCCAATGTTAATCAGCGATGAATTGACCACGCCGTTATAGCCCAAGATGACTTTCCACAAAAACACACGGATCAAATAGCTGGTCCAGAAGGGAATTGTGATGAGAAACAGCCAGAGAGATTTACGGCCCGGCGCCACGTGAAACGAGATGAAATAGGCGACCGGGAAGGCAAGCAGAACCGTCACGATTGTGACAAACAACGAGACGTACAGCGACCGCCCCAAAAGCGTCAGGTAGATTGTATTGCCAATACTCTTGAGGTTGGCCCAAAGCCCCTCGCCGCTGGTCCATTTGGACGTGGCGAAAACCTCGCGGTAATTGTTGAGTGTGAAGGTCCGGTCAATCTGTAGAAAGTCTTGTGTCCAAAAGGAAAACAGGACAATCGCCAGCAGCGGCAGAGCAAGCAAAAGCACCGCATAAAGAAACGGCGGCGCCGTCAGAAAGGCCGCACGCCCGCGTTCCGAATTTTTAAAGTCTGCCCACGCCATTGCGCCATTTTGGCCAAGTGGGACGAGGTTTCAATGGGCAAAGTACCGGGGGATTGCTTAATCCAGAGATTTTTGGAGGCGGACGCAGGGCGTGGCACCCCACCGTCCATCCGGTGCAGACTTGGCCACGGATCTTGGGAGAGCTTGAGGGTGTGGCGGCGGGGAACCGATACGGCACGCGACATCACACGAAAAAGGGCGGCCCCTGATGGACCGCCCTTTCCCAAAATATCAGGCTCAAGCTTAACGCTTAGAGAACTGGAAGCTCTTACGGGCTTTGGCCTTACCGTATTTCTTACGCTCAACAACGCGGCTGTCGCGTGTGAGGAAACCGGCCGCCTTGAGGGCGCCGCGCAAGGACGGATCGTAGAACTGCAGGGCCTTGGAGATGCCGTGCTTAACCGCGCCAGCCTGACCAGAGAGACCGCCGCCTTTGACGGTGGCAACCACGTCGAACTGACCAGATACACCCGCAACCGAGAACGGCTGTGCGAGGATCATCTGAAGAACCGGGCGTGCAAAGTATGTGTTCATCTCTTTGCCATTCACGGTGACCTTGCCCGAACCGGGCTTGATCCAGACGCGGGCAAC
>JALZWD010000063.1 GCA_023300365.1 Flavimaricola sp.
GATCCGGGCAATGCCGACCTGACGGCCCATGTCGATTTCGCCGCAATCGCCGCCAACGCCACCCCTGCCGCGCACACGCGCCTTACGCCACAAGGCGTCTTCCTCGAACGGCTTGGCATCACTGCACGTGCGCAACAATTGGCCCAAGGTTTATCCGGCCAAGCACGCGCGGCACATATCGCGGCACACCGGCGCTTGACGCACCCCAACGAGATGGGACACCTTTTCAAGGTCCTCGCCCTCTATCCAATGGGCGGCACACCTCCACCGGGATGCGAACCATGACACTTGATATTATCACCGCAGATTGCCTTGCCCCCCTCCGGCACGGGTTCTTTGGCCGTACGGGCGGGGCATCCTCGGGGATTTTTGCCGGGTTAAATTGCGGCGCAGGCAGCAGCGACCAGCGAGAGGCCATCGATATCAATCGCGCCCGTGTGGCCGACGCGATGGATGTCGCGCCCGCGTCATTGGTTGGCGTCCATCAAATCCACTCCAGCGATGTCGTCACAATCACCAAGGCCACAACCGAGCGGCCCAAGGCCGACGCGCTTGTCACCGCCACCCCCGGTATCGCGCTTTCTATCCTAACAGCAGATTGCCAGCCGGTGCTTTTTGCGGACGCCCAAGCCGGCGTGATTGGTGCCGCGCATGCAGGTTGGAAAGGCGCGGTAAACGGCGTTTTGGACGCCACCGTTCAGGCGATGGTCTCGCTTGGGGCCACCCCCAGCACCATAAGCGCGGTCATTGGCCCGTCGATCAGCCAATCGGCCTATGAAGTTGGCCCAGAGTTTTTGGATGAATTTTTGGCCGAAGATCCGAACAACGCCCGGTTTTTTGCCCAAGGTCGCGATGACAGATACCAATTTGATTTGCCATCCTACGGCCTCGCCTGCCTGCGTATGGCCGGTGTGGGCCATGCAGAGTGGACCCGTCATTGTACCTATAGCGACCCAGACCGCTTCTTTAGTTATCGCCGAGCCACCCATAATCGCGAGGCCGACTATGGACGTCTGATTGCCTCAATTCGGCTTTAGATTAAGGCAACAGCAAGGCACTGCTCTTGCACTTTGGAAACAATACCCCCCAAATTTGCCAGAAAACCCCTGTTTTTGTGGACAATATCGAATATCGGCCATTTTTTTCGGGTTTTGGCACGATGCCCCCATAGTTTCGCAAACTCCTCTTATTCATGTCGCTGTGCCCTTGCATATTGAGTGCAATCAAAAGACGACCAAAGAGGCAGAGATGACGAAGACACCCCGCTGGATTGCGCCCCTGTTAAAAGAGGCCGCAGCATGCACAACCAAGATGCCGTGGGAGCGTGGAGCAAAACGCGCCGCCACATTGGCAGCACGCAAGGCACTTGCCGAGCAAGACGACCACCGACTAAGCGCGTAAAGCGCATCCTATCGTTTACAGTCCAACAAACGCGCTTCCGGTTCTCCTCAGCCGGAAGCGTTTTTGATTCTGGCTCTGCGAGGGGAAAAATCGGCCGGCGGAATCACAATGTGGCGCCCTAAGCCCCTCATCGGTAAACAATCTTAATTTGGCGGCAAGGATTGGCGACCAAAACCCGCCCTTTGGCAAATGTCTTTGACAAAAAGGGGTCGCATTCGCCACATTCACCTCAACGCAACGATCTCCTCAGATGTTGTCGGTGGGGCCGACAGATGATGTGAGCTAACCGAAAGGTAAGACACATGTCATACGCACGCCCTACCCCCGCTGCAGGCCTCGCAGTGGTACCCTACAAACCGGCGGTTTCCTCAGGCCGCCCCGCTGGACCGGAAGGACGATCTCAGCGCGTGATGCCTCTCATGCGCAAAGTAGAGATCGTCCTAGAGTCCGCAAAATTCCAAGGTGATATCGACGAAGTAACGCGTATCGTGCCCGCCAAAGCGGCGTTCGAAGACTGCTTTGCCGCGTTCGCTCGCGGGACGCTTCTTGCGACAGACCGCGGTCATGTGGCCGTCGAAGACCTATTGCCCGGCGACAAGGTAAAGACCGTAGACGCTGGATTTAAAACGTTAAAATGGCGCGGTTCTACTGTGTTGTCGGCCAATGCACGCGGCCAAGATCCCGCCATGGGCAAGCTGACGCGGATCGCGGCGGATGCCCTAGGGATCGCAAAGCCAATGCCCGATCTTGTTCTTGGGCCGCGTGCCCGTTTGGCCCACCGGGCCAGTGGGATTAAGCGCCTGACAGGCACTGATGCTGCACTGATCTCTGCGCGTGATTTTATCGATGGCGAAAATATCGTTGAACTTACGCCACCAACCACAGTGCAATCCTATCACCTTGGGTTTGAGGGCCATCATCTACTGGTCGCCAACGGTGTTGAGGTTGAGAGCATGCACCCCGGCCCGGCACATCAATTGGGGCTGCGCGGTGAAATTCTGGATCTGTTTATGTCGTGCTTCCCGCACAAACGCGATCTTGAGGATTTTGGCCCGGCGATTTTGCCCCGCCTCAACCTGCAAGACCTTGACCTTGTTAACGTAGCTTAAAGCGAGACAGATATGACAACACCGCTGATCCTGTTTACTTTTGCCGTCTCGCTTTTATTGATCGATCGCGGCCTTGGCCTGCTCCTTCAGCGTCGCGGTAGCCGATCGAAACGGGTTCGGCCCGAAACTGACCCGGCCAACGCCCGCCGCAGCTAGGGCGGGTATCTCGGCCACAGGACCAGAGTGCATAACATTGACGGGGACAGGGCAGCGGGCGCAAATCTGCTCAATCAGCGTCACATCCGTGAGCCCGGGCACGAAAAAACAATCGGCCCCGGCGCCGGCATAGGCCTTGCCTCGCGCGACAGCCTCATCGACCAAGCTGATATGTTTTGCCGCGTCTTTTTCCTTTAAAAACACATCCGTGCGAGCATTTATCACGACATCCCCGCTTGCCGCACGAACCGCCGCAACCCGTACGGTTTGGTGTTCAATCGAAAAAAGCCCCTCGCCCCCGACGCGTTGATCCTCAAAGTTAAGCCCCACGGCGCCTGTCGCCAAAAGGCGCGCGACATTGCGCGTCACTTCGGGCCCGTCTTGGGCATAGCCACCCTCAAAATCGACGCTAACCGGAAGATCAACCGCGCCAACGATCCGCTCAACGATTTCAAGCAACAAGGGCATTGGGATCGCTTCGCCGTCAGAAAACCCTTGGGCCGCCGCCACCGACCAACTTCCCGTGGCCACGGCCTTGGCCCCAGAGCTGGCGACGGCCTTGGCCGATCCTGCATCCCAAATATTATATAAAACAAGAGGTTGCCCTTTGACGTGCAACGCGCGCAATGCAGCAGATTGTTCGGACTGGGTCATATCATACCTCCTTGGCAATACCGCCCGCGCCCTCAGGCATCCTGCGCCAAACGCGCCTCAAGCACGTCAAACGGCACACCGGGATCATCCTTGGCACCGCGTATGACCAACGATGTCTTCACGCTTGCCACATTCGGCGCCGAGGTCAGGTCTTCTGTCAAAAACATTTGAAACGCCCGCAAATCCGGGGCCACGCATTTTAACACAAAATCGACTTCGCCGTTGAGCATATGACACTCGCGCACCAGCGGCCAATTCTGACAGCGCTCTTCAAACGCACTCAGGTCGACCTCTGCCTGACTTACCAAACCGACCATCGCAAAAACCTGAACCTCAAAGCCCAGCTCGCGCGGGTCAACATCGGCATGATAGCCGCGAATAAACCCCTGCTCTTCCAATGTTCGCACACGGCGCAGACAGGGCGGCGCGGAAATACCGACGCGTTTGGCCAACTCAACGTTCGTCATCCGGCCATCGGCCTGCAATTCCGCGAGGATCATACGATCAATTTCGTCCAACCTGTGGCTTGGCATGTGGCCCCCAATTTTTGCGCAACAATGATAATCACTACCTGTAATTCCCAATTCACGCAATATTATTTCACAGTTGCGCAATATTTTCACAACTTTCCGTAAAATTTCGGACG
>JALZWD010000064.1 GCA_023300365.1 Flavimaricola sp.
AACAGCCCCACAGGCGGCAACGTTCGTTGATCAAGATGGCCCACTGTTTGCGCAAATTGATCGGTTGGATATCGTTTTTGTGGATGGTGTTTTTGACGCCAGTGCAAGCGACGACCTAAGCGCTGCTGGCATTGAGATCGAACCACTCGCCAAGGCAATGGACAGGGATATTCATTGGGCCAAAGATGTCTACGGCGTCTTGGAAAACCAAGGGCAAACACCAGTGAAGCGCCCTTTGGCGGCCTTGAACACTGCATTTGCAGATTATGGGGTGGTAATTCGTGCGACCGGTAAGGCTGCAAAATCAGTGAACCTGATTTACCGGCATCAAAAAGCGACGTCGGACGCAATGATCCATAATGTCGTGCGAGTTGAAAACGGCGCGGAACTAACGCTTCTCGAAAGCGGCCCTGCGGCGGCGCGTTTTAATCAGGTCCTCGAAGTTGATATCGCCGACAATGGCGCCTTCCACCATGTTCGCATCCAAGGTCGCGACCATGAACGCCACGCGCTAACACATTGTTTTACAAGGCTAGGGTCCGAAAGTACCTTCAAATCGTTCACAATGACCGCAAATGGTAAACTGACCCGAAACGAGACCATAATTGAGCTGACGGGCGACGATGCAATTGCTCATGTGGCGGGCGTCTGCATCGGTGATGGTGCTGATTTTCACCACGACGACACGGTGTTTATCACCCATGATGCCGTCAATTGCGAGAGCCGTCAGGTGTTTAAGAAGGTGCTGCGAAACGGTGCCGTCGGCGTGTTTCAGGGTAAAATTTTGGTCAAAGAAGGTGCACAGAAAACGGACGGGTATCAAATCAGCCAATCGCTTTTGTTGGATGATGATAGCCAATTCCTCGCCAAGCCCGAACTTGAGATTTACGCAGATGATGTGGCCTGTAGTCATGGCTCAACATCAGGCGCAATCGATGAAACGGCGTTGTTCTATCTGCGCTCGCGCGGGGTGCCTGAAAAGGCCGCGACTGATTTGTTGACCTTGGCATTCTTGGCCGAGGCTTTGGATGAAATTGACAATGCGGACATCGCCGAAGGATTACGTGCGCGTTTGTCTGACTGGCTGGAGCGTCACGGTTAATGGCGGTGACGACAGACATCCTGCGCACTTATCGTGCACCGCGGCAGGTTGTTCGTGATCTGATGGGAATGGGCCAGCGAGAGGATCGGGCCTTTGCCTATCTCCTGATTGCGTGCCTGTTGGTGTTTGTTGCGCAGTTGCCAAGGCTAAGTCGCAAGGCCCATCTCGAGGCGCAGACACAGACCGAAGCCGAAGCAGCAGAGCTCGCCGCTGGCGGTTGGTCTTACATGCACCAGCTTGTCGCCTACGAGGTCTTGGCGTGGCTGATCGTTTGGCCGTTGTTCTTTTATTTTATAGCCTTTCTATTGCACCTGATCCGCCGCGTCTTTGGAAGCATCGCAAGCCCTTTTCAAACACGGCTCGCATTGTTTTGGGGCTTCCTTGCGGCGGTGCCATTGGGGCTGCTGTTTGGTTTGATGGCCGGTTTTGTCGGCCCGGGCGTGCAATCCTCCGCCGTCGGGGCAATATGGCTTGGCACCTTCGCGCTCTTTGTCGTGCAAGGTCTCCGCGCTGGTACCGAACCGTGATCTTCGGGCCCGATGTACTGTTGCCTTTGATGTGGCGTACGGTCAAAGATCCCTCCGGTGCTGCACAAGAAATTCTTTCTTGGCAGTTAAGCCGTGCCATTCTTTGGCAAGTACTTGTTTTGGTCTGCGCGCTTTCGGCACTCACTATTGGCATGTTTGGGGGCGATGCATTGGCTTTGCCTATGGGGGAAAACGTCCTACGTCTTTCCCCCATAGGATATGCGTTTGTATTGGGTGCGGGACTGGTGATGATGGTTTTTGCCATTCACTACACCGGGGCGTCTCTGGGCGGCCGGGGAAATTTCGCAGATGCTTTGGCTGCGGTGGTTTGGATCGAATGTGTCGCCTTGTGCTTTAGGGTGCTGCAAGTTCCGCTTCAATTGATCAACGGCGATCTTTTGGCAATTGTTTCTATTGCGGGCGTAATTGTTCTTATTTGGGCCTTCATAAATTTTATCGATCAGGTGCATGAATTTCATAGTCTGGGTAAATCTGTCGCCACCTTGGTTTTGGCGGTTGTGGGGATCATTTTGGGCACGTCTATTATCATCGCGTTAATTGGGGTTGGCACTGGCCTAACCCCGCCTATGGAGGCCTAGGCCATGTACGACGTCACGAAAATCCGCGCCGATTTTCCAATTCTTGCTCGTGAGGTGAATGGCAAGCCGTTGTGTTATCTCGACAACGGTGCTTCGGCACAAAAACCGCAAGTGGTGATTGACGCCATCACCCGAGCTTATTCCGAAGAATACGCCAATGTTCATCGCGGCCTCCACTATTTGTCCAATATCGCGACGGACAAATATGAAAGTGTCCGTGGTACCATCGCTCGTTTCTTAAATGCAGCGTCCGAAGACAGCATCATCATGAATTCTGGCACGACCGAGGGGATCAATATGGTCGCCTATGGATGGGCCATGCCGCATATGCAGGCGGGCGACGAGATAATCTTGTCGATCATGGAACACCACGCAAACATCGTGCCTTGGAACTTTCTGCGCGAACGGCAGGGCGTGGTGATCAAATGGGTGAATGTGGATGCAAATGGTGATCTCGATCCACAAGCGGTTTTGGATGCGATCACCCCGCGCACCAAACTTATCGCTGTCACGCATATGTCAAATGTTTTGGGGACCTTAGTCGATGTGCGCTCAATTGTTGCCGGAGCCCATGCCCAAGGTGTTCCCGTGCTTGTTGACGGGTCGCAGGCCGCCGTGCATCTGCCGATTGATGTGGCGGATATCGGGGCCGATTTTTACGCGATCACGGGCCACAAACTCTACGGACCATCTGGCTCCGGTGCAATCTATATAGCCCCAGAGCGTATGGCCGCAATGCATCCTTTCATCGGTGGTGGTGATATGATCCGCGAGGTTTCGCGCGACAAGGTCACCTATAACGACGCACCAATGAAATTCGAGGCCGGCACACCGGGCATCGTTCAAATGATCGGCCTTGGTGTTGCGCTGGACTATATGATGAACGTCGGCATGGCCAATATTGCAGCTCACGAGGCGACAGTGCGCGATTATGCTCAAACACGGCTAGCTGGGTTGAATTGGTTACAGGTGCAGGGACATTCTGCGGACAAAGGGGCGATCTTTTCATTCACTCTCGATGGTGCAGCACACGCGCACGACATCTCCACAGTCCTCGATAAAAAAGGGGTCGCTGTTCGCGCCGGAGCTCATTGCGCAATGCCGTTGATGGAGCATTTAGGTGTCGGCGCGACGTGCCGGGCGTCCTTTGCGATGTATAACACCAAAGACGAGGTCGATACGCTCGTTGATGCCCTTGAATTGTGCCACGACCTATTTGC
>JALZWD010000065.1 GCA_023300365.1 Flavimaricola sp.
CTGGGGGGCATTCAAACCACCCTTGCCAAACGCACACGGCACAGACGGGCGTTGATGCGGATGCTGTTTGATTATTACGAAACCGACCGATTGCTGGTGTGTTTGGACACGGCATCGCTTGATTTGTTGCAAGACTTTTTTGCCGATCGTTCGGTGACGCGGCTGCTTGAGATTGAATGCGATTTTAGCGATGAATACCTCAGCGGTCATGCCAAACGTGTGGGCCTTGCGGGGGATCAAACCACCCAAGAGACGATGGACCGTTTGTTGCCGACCATTCGCTATGATGTGGTGTATGAAAGCGACCGCATTCGCGATGAGAATTTCCCCAATCATCTGCGGCTGCGCGAAGATGCCACAGCGACCGAGAACACCGCCGCAGTGGCGCAATTTCTGAGCGTGAACGACGATGTGGCCCGGAACATATCCGAGACGCCGCATCTATTTGTCGACTAATTATCAAGGAGCCAGCGTGATGCCGTTTACCTATGACGATCAAAATATCTTTGCCAAAATTCTGCGGGGTGAAATCCCAAATTCAACCGTGTTTGAAAATGATCACGCGCTGGCGTTTCATGACATTAACCCCGGTGCGAAGGTGCATGTTTTGGTGATCCCCAAAGGGCCTTACGTGAGCCTTGATCATTTCGCAGCCCAAGCGACCGCCCCAGAGCAGGTCGGGTTTATGGCGGCCGTGGCCGAGGTATGCCGGATTTCGGGTGTTGAGGAGGGCTTTCGCGCCATTGCCAACACGCGGGCCCACGGGGTGCAAGATGTGCCGCATTTTCACATGCATATCATCGGCGGCGCGCAATTGGGCCGGATGTTACCCGGCGATTGAGCGCAAAGCCTGATCCAGCGGGGCGCTACCGCGCATTTTTAAATCTGGCTGGGGCAGAGGCGCCGCATCACCCGCGGGCGGTGCGGCGTGGGCGCAATGTGGGATGCCTCCGGCGGGAGTGTGGGCCAAAAGAAATAGGGGGCTAGCGCGCGGCGGTGAGGGCGAGGAAGACCTCTTCTAGGGTGGCCTGTTCGGATTTGATATCGGTGATCGTGATCCCCGCGTCGCGCAGCAGATCGAGGACCTGATCGGCGGCGTGTTGGGTATGATCGTAGGTCAGGGCGAGGGCGCCATCGCGCACAGCGCCGGTGATACCGGGCGGCAGGGGCGGCACGTGCGGCGGGCCGTCGGGCGTGATGAGCAGCGTTTTGGTGGTGATCTGGCCCAACAGATTGGTGGTGGTGTCGCGTGTGATCACCTGTCCGTGGTTGATGATGGCGATTTCGTCGCACATTTCTTGGGCTTCTTCGAGGTAGTGGGTGGTGAGGATGATCGTCATCCCCAATTCGGCGTTGAGGCGGCGCACATTGGCCCACAGCATGTTGCGCAACTCGATATCAACGCCGGCGGTGGGCTCGTCTAGGACGAGAATTTGTGGTGAGTGGACCAGGGCTTTGCCCAACAAAAGTCTGCGCCGCATGCCGCCCGAAAGGGAGCGGGCATAGGCGTCGGCTTTGTCTGCAAGGCCGATGAGATCAAGGATCGCGTCGGTTTTGCGCTGGGCGCGGGGCACGCCGTAAAGGCCTGCTTGTACATCAAGCGCGCCGCGCGGTGTGAAGAAGGGATCAAGCACCAGTTCTTGGGGCATAACGCCGATGGCGGCGCGCGATTGGCGGGGGTTTTTGTCCTGATCAAAGCCCCAGATATCGACACTGCCCGCGGTTTTGCGCACCAGTCCGGCGAGGATGTTGATCATGGTGGATTTGCCAGCCCCGTTGGGGCCGAGCAGTCCAAAGATTGATCCGCGCGGGATTGCAAGGTCCACCCCGCGCAAGGCCTCTTTTGCAGGGGCTTTGGCGGACGGGGCGTATGTTTTGGTCAACCCGGTGATTGTGATCGCGTTCGCGCGCATGGACAGGCCTTTGGTAGAGGTGCTGTGATGAGGTACTTTGATGGTTGGCCCCTGCGATTGCTTGGGGTAAAAGGCATGTAGGCCACGCCGTGGCCGAGAAGCAACCAGATAGGCCCCCTGTGATGTCCAAGACCGCCCCCGAGACCAAGATCGTATCCGCATGGCGTGTGGCCTGTGATGGGGGGGATGGCGCGCTTGGGCATCCGCGTGTTTGGTTGAGTATTCCCAAAGATACTGGTGTTGTGGTCTGTGGGTATTGTGATGCGCGCTATGTGCATGAGGATTTTGCAGACCAGCAAACCTAGAGGTGTGCCCGCTTGGGAGGGGGATGCCTCCGGCGGGAGTTTCGGCCAAAAGAAGATTTAAGGAGACGTCCTATGACCTCATTTGGCAAAGGATGCCACCTGCACCTGATTGATGGATCAGCCTTTATTTTTCGCGCCTATCACGCGCTGCCGCCGCTGACGCGCAAGTCGGACGGGCTTCCTGTTGGGGCGGTTTCGGGGTTTTGTAACCTTTTGCAAAAATACATCGACGGCAATTCTGGCCCTGATGCGGCGACGCATTTGGCGGTGATTTTCGACAAGGGCTCGCAGACGTTTCGCAACGAGATGTATGACCAATACAAGGCCAACCGCGAGGCGATGCCCGAGGATTTGCGCCCGCAGATGCCCCTGACCCGTGATGCGACCCGTGCGTTTAACATTGCGTGCGAAGAGGTTGAGGGATTTGAGGCCGACGATATTATCGCCACCTTGGCCCACCAAGCCCGCGATGCGGGGGGGCGGGTGACGATTGTGTCGTCTGATAAGGATTTGATGCAGTTGGTGGGTGACGGCGTGGAAATGCTTGATCCGATGAAAAACAAGCGGATTGACCGCGACGGTGTGCACGAGAAATTTGGCGTCGGGCCAGAGCGTGTGGTGGACGTGCAAGCCCTTGCAGGGGACAGCGTTGATAATGTGCCCGGTGCGCCCGGCATTGGGATTAAGACGGCGGCCTTGTTGATAAACGAATACGGCACGCTTGAGGAATTGTTGGATCGCGCCGGCGAAATCAAACAGCCCAAGCGGCGAGAGAGCCTGATTGATAATCGCGCACAGATCGAGATGTCGAAACGTCTGGTTCAGCTTGAGTGCGAGATGTCTTTGGATTTCGGCCTTGATAGCCTTGAGGTGCGCGACCCAGATCCAGAGGCGTTGATGGGGTTCCTGACCACGATGGAATTCCGCACCATGACCAAACGCTTGGCCGACAAGCTTGGGGTTGAGACGCCGGTGATCGCCGATGCGCCCGCCGCCGAGGATGTGGCCGAGGCGGTGCCGTTTGAGGCCGAAAGCTATGAATGGGTTAAGGATGCCGCCGCGTTGCAGCTGTGGATCGACCGTATCGGTGATGTAGGCCACGTGGCAGTTGATACAGAGACCACAGGCCTTGATGAAATGACCGTTGATTTGGTCGGGATATCTTTGTGCGTTGAGGCTGGGCAGGCCTGTTATATCCCGCTGATCCATAAAACATCCCGCGAGGATGATTTGCTTGGGGGGTCTGACCTTGCCGAGGGGCAAATGGACGTGGCCGAGGTTTTGGCGATGTTGAAACCTGTGCTTGAGGATCCGGCTGTCCTCAAGATCGGGCAGAATATGAAATATGATGCCAAGATTTTTGCTCTGCTTGGTGTGGATGTGGCGCCAATCGATGACACGATGTTGATGTCGTATGCGATGCATGGTGGCTTGCATAATCACGGGATGGACGGTCTGTCCGAGCGGTATTTGGGACATAAGCCGATTGAAATTAAGGGCCTGATCGGCACCGGCAAATCACAGGTCACGTTTGACCGTGTGCCCGTCGACGAGGCGGTGAAATACGCAGCCGAGGATGCGGATGTGACGCTGCGCCTGTGGCAGATGTTTAAGCCCAAGCTGCACCGCGTGGGCGTGACGACGGTTTATGAGACGCTTGAGCGGCCCCTTGTGCCGGTTTTGGGGCGGATGGAAATGGCGGGCGTCAAGGTTGACCGCGATACCCTGTCGCGAATGTCCAATACATTTGCCCAGAAAATGGCGGGGCTTGAGGACGAGATCAAAACGCTGGCGGGGCGCGAATTTTCCGTGGCGAGCCCCAAGCAGATTGGCGAAATTTTATTCGACGAGCTTGCTCTGACGTTGCCCGATGGCAAAATGCCAAAAAAGGGCAAGACGGGTGCCTGGTCTACGGGCGCCGATATTCTTGAGGATATGGCCACGGTACACGACCTGCCGCGGCGCATTTTGGATTGGCGGCAATTGGCCAAACTTAAATCCACCTATACCGATGCCTTGCAAGAACACATCAACCGCGACACGGGCCGTGTTCACACATCTTATTCTATCGCGGGCGCAAACACCGGGCGTTTGGCATCGACCGACCCGAATTTGCAAAACATTCCGGTGCGCAGCGAAGAGGGGCGGCGGATCCGCGAGGCCTTTGTGGCCGAGGACGGCAAGGTGCTTGTCTCGCTTGATTACTCTCAGATTGAATTGCGGATTCTGGCGCATATTGCGGGGATTGATGCACTCAAGCAGGCGTTTAAGGACGGCCATGATATTCACGCCATGACGGCCTCTGAGATGTTTGATGTGCCGATGGATGAGATGACGCCCGACGTGCGCCGTCAGGCCAAGGCGATCAATTTTGGGGTGATTTACGGCATCTCGGGCTTTGGTCTTGCCCGCAATCTGCGGATTCCGCGCAAAGAGGCGCAGGGGTTCATCGACCGCTATTTCGAACGCTTTCCCGGCATCCGCGCCTATATGGACGAGACCGTGCAATTCGCCAAAGACCACGAATATGTGCAAACCCTGTTTGGCCGCAAAATCCACACGCCCGAGATCAATTCAAAAGGGCCGGGGGCGGGGTTTGCCAAACGCGGGGCGATCAACGCGCCGATCCAAGGCACGGCGGCGGATGTGATCCGACGTGCGATGGTGCGGATGGAAGGCGCGATTGCGGGACAGCCCGCGAAGATGCTGTTGCAGGTGCATGACGAGCTGATCTTTGAGGTGGACGAAGGGGCGGAAGATGCCCTGATCGCCACGGCGCGGGATGTGATGGAAGGGGCCGCTGATCCGGCGGTGAAGCTCGATGTGACGCTGTCTGTGGACGCGGGTGTTGGGAAGAGCTGGGCGGAGGCGCATTAGGTGGCCCAACATATTGAACCTTGGGCCTGAGACCAAATACGTGCGATATGACTAGAACGAGCAAAGAGGT
>JALZWD010000066.1 GCA_023300365.1 Flavimaricola sp.
TTTTGATGGAACACGCGGTCGCCTTCCACGAATGACGAGTGGGCCGTCATATCGATGGTGATGTTTTTGGCCTCGGCTGGTGTTGAAATAACCCGCACGCCCGACCGCGCTTGCAGGCGTCGCCAACCCGGTGAGTTATAGACGTCTGCGCTCGCCGCCTTTTCATGCAGGTCCGACCCCCGCATTCCTTGCACTTCGGGCGAGGCTTGCGCCGCCATGCCAGCCGCCCCAAAGCCGCCACCATAAAGACCGGGCGGCGTAAGCACCTCAACATGCGCCTGAGGCAATTCATCGATAAATCGCGACGGCATCGCCGACTGCCATTGCCCATAGACCCGCCGATTGGCGGCAAACGAGACCGTGCAAAGTTTTTCCGCACGCGTGATCCCCACATAGGCCAAACGTCGTTCTTCCTCTAACCCCTTAAGCCCGCTTTCATCCATTGATCGCTGTGACGGGAACAAGCCGTCCTCCCAACCGGGCAGAAACACGGCTGGAAACTCAAGGCCCTTGGCGGCGTGAAGGGTCATGATGCTGACCTTTTCTTCTTCCTCCTCGGTGGCGTTGTCCATAATCAGGCTGACGTGCTCAAGGAAACCCTGCAGGTTTTCAAATTGCTCAAGCGCTTTGACCAATTCCTTGAGGTTCTCAAGCCGCCCCGGCGCCTCGGGCGTTTTGTCGTTTTGCCAAAACCCAGTATAGCCGCTTTCGTCGAGGATCATCTCGGCGAGTTCCATATGCGTATCTTCTTCGGCCCGCATTTGCCCATGCCAGCGATCAAGCCCCTGCACCAACAGCCCAAGCTCTTTGCCGCCCTTGCCCTTGATCAGGCCACCTTCAACGCACAGACGCGCGCCCTCAATCAGGTTGACGCCGTTGGAGCGTGCGGTGCGCTGGATTGTTTGCACGGCCTTGTCACCCAGACCGCGTTTGGGGGTGTTCACAATCCGCTCGAATGCCAAATCATCGTCTTGCGACACCGCCAGCCGGAAATAGGCCATGGCGTCGCGTATTTCCATACGTTCATAAAACCGCGGGCCGCCAATCACGCGGTACGGCAGGCCAATGGTCAAAAACCGATCCTCAAAAGCCCGCATTTGATGCGAGGCCCGCACCAGAATGGCCATGCTATCAAGGCCCATCTTGTGCCCACGTGTGCCACGCTGCAAGGCTTCGACCTCTTCACCGATCCAGCGGGCTTCTTCTTCGCCGTCCCAATGGCCGATCAGGCGCACTTGGTCGCCGTCTTCGCCCGTCGTGAACAAGGTCTTGCCCAAACGGCCCTTGTTGGCCTCAATCACGCCAGCCGCCGCGCCAAGGATATGTCCTGTTGAGCGGTAGTTTTGCTCAAGGCGCACCACATGGGCACCGGGGAAATCCTTCTCAAACCGCAAAATATTACCCACTTCGGCGCCGCGCCAGCCGTAGATGGATTGGTCATCGTCCCCCACACAACAGATGTTTTTGTGCCCCCCCGCCAACAAACGCAACCACATATATTGGGCCACATTGGTATCTTGGTATTCGTCGACGAGGATATATTTAAACCAGCGTTGATATTGCTCAAGCACATCCGGGTGTTCTTGGAATATCGTCACCATATGCAACAACAGATCACCAAAATCGCAGGCATTCAGTTCGCGTAACCGGGTTTGGTATTGATAGTAAAGCTCCACACCCTTGCCATCATAGGCCCCCGCATCACCCGCAGGCACCGCTTTGGGCGTGAGCGCACGGTTTTTCCACCCATCAATGATCCCCGCCAGCATCCGCGCAGGCCAGCGTTTGTCGTCGATCTCGGTGGCGGCAATCAATTGTTTCATCAACCGAATTTGGTCGTCTGTATCGAGGATGGTGAAATTCGACTTGAGCCCCACCAATTCCGCATGACGGCGCAGCAGCTTCACTCCGATGGCATGGAACGTGCCAAGCCACGGCATGCCTTCGACGGCCTCGCCCAGCAGTTTGCCAACCCGAACGCGCATTTCGCGCGCGGCCTTGTTGGTAAACGTCACCGCCAAAATTTGATGCGGCTGCGCCGTGCCAGTGGTCAGCAAATGCGCGATACGGCTGGTAAGGGCCTTGGTCTTGCCAGTCCCGGCCCCCGCAAGCATCAAAACAGGCCCCTCAAGCGCCTCAACGGCGGCCCGTTGCGCGGGGTTCAGACCGTCAAGATAGGGCATCGGCCGCGCGGCCATTGCGCGCTGGCTTAAAGGAACTGTTGCGGCCTCAAAGGCTTCTTCATCGGAAAAACTGCTCATGATTGGTAGTCTAACGCAATTCGCACACAAGATAAAGCAAGGTTCGCCCTTTGTTCCAAACCTATCCGCACAGACCTCACAAACCCCGCAAAAAGCAGCCCCTCCCCCTTCTGTAAGCGCTTACATTGCCGTAAAGATAAGGGATGACACTCGATAGCAAAGCCCCCGCCATTTCCGATCTGCGCGATCGCGCCCGCCGCCGCATCCCTCATTTCGTTTGGGAATACCTCGACAGTGGCACGGGCAACGAGAACACGCTTCGACGCAATCGCAACAAACTCGACGAGGTCTTGTTCCGCCCCAGCATCCTGCACGGAGAGATTGAACCAGACACCAGCACCACCTTTTTGGGGGCCGACTTTCCGGTGCCTGTTGGCGTGGCCCCTGTCGGCATGTCCGGCCTGATTTGGCCCGATGCCGAACGCAGCCTTGCGGATATGGCGCGCAAATCTGGTGTGCCCTATTGCATGTCATCCGTCGCCACACGCCTGCCCGAAGAAATGTCGCCGCACCTCGGGCCCCACGCTTGGTTCCAGCTTTATCCACCTCGCGACAAAGGCATCCGTCTTGATATGCTCAAGCGCGTGCGCGACGCAGGCTTTGGCACATTGGTCCTCACTGTCGACGTGCCGGCCCCGTCGCGCCGCGAACGCCAAACCCGCGGGGGGCTAACCCAGCCTCCAAAGCTTTCACCGCGATTGATGGCCCAAGTCGCCCAATGCCCCGCGTGGGCTTTGGGCACCGCCAAGCTTGGCATGCCCCGCATGCGATTTGTCGAAAGTTATGCCGAGACCAAAGTCTCAAACATGTCCCTGCCCTCGAATGCACATGTCGGATATCTGCTTCGCACATCGCCCAGTTGGGAGTATCTCGACGCGCTTCGACAAGAATGGGACGGACCAATTATCGTCAAAGGCGTGCAAAACGGCCAAGATGCCACGCGCATCCAAAAGGCTGGTGCGGACGCCATCTGGATATCGAATCACGCAGGTCGCCAGTTTGACGCAGCCCCCGCCACAGTCGAAGTTGTGGCCGATGTACGCGCCGCAACCAGCCTTCCAATCATTGCCGACAGCGGTGTGGAGAGCGGATTGGACGTTTTGCGCATGCTTGCCCTCGGCGCCAACTTTGTCATGCTTGGTCGCGCCTTCCATTATGGATTAGCCTCTTTTGGGGGGGACGGCGCCGCGCATGTAATTGATATAATTAAAAATGACATGGTCAGCTGCATGCACCAAATGGGACAGTCCAATTTATCCGAAATCTCACAGCAAATTTTTCGCAGTCCGGTAGTGTAAAATTAACCCTCCATTGCTCAAATCTTATGCATCGAACGATGAGTAATCAGCAGCACGGAGAGACCATATGTTTTCCACCGACCATCTTTGGCAATTGCGTAGAACCCTTGATGGATTTCCCATTCCGATGTTCGCCGCCCAACGGCCAAGCCGAGCGGATGCCTTTCGATTGTTATGTATCAATCGCGCCCACGAAGACGAAAGCGGCCTTGCCAATATCGATCTCCAAGGGTTGCGCCCTCTTGATATTTTGCCCCCCGACGAGGCCGAAGCCGTCGAAAGCCGCTATGCCTTGTGCGTGCGTAAACGCGAGGTGATCCAATACGACGAAACCTTGCATCTTCGCGAAAGGCCAAGCCGCTGGCGCACGATTTTGCACCCCGTGCGTATGAAATCCGGCCAAGAACGGGTCATCGGAACCTCGTTCCCCCTTGGTCCCGAAGCCTCAGAGCCCGTCGGCGTTCTCGAGCTTGGCGCAGCCCTCGCTGTCGAACGCTCGAAATTTGGACCGGTTTCCTATTTACTCAGGGAGGCCCCACCACAACCCGAACGCCGGATCATCCGGGCCGAAGCGATGTTTGGCGTCCCCAAGGTTCGTGACATTGCCCAAAGATCGGCCCCAAGCGTTGCCAACCCACCACCCCCATTGGATGAAAAAATCAAAGTATAGGCTGTGCATTTGCGGTGATACCCAGTTCTACGAGTTTACCCTGACGAGAAAACGCCCTAACAACGCTGCAACTGCAAAATGGGGGTCCTCTAATGGCCGAATTCACCAAAATCCTTGTCGCTAACCGGGGCGAAATCGCCATTCGCATTATGCGAGCCGCCAATGAAATGGGTAAGAAAACGGTCGCGGTTTACGCCGAAGAAGACAAACTTGGCCTGCACCGCTTTAAGGCTGACGAAGCCTACCG
>JALZWD010000067.1 GCA_023300365.1 Flavimaricola sp.
TCATGATTGGGTCGAGGCAAATCAGGATGCTGCGCGGCGCTTGATGCGCGCAGTGTTCACTGCGGGGGCATGGTTGGATGCGCAAAAAAACAAACCTTTGGCCGTCGAAATTCTGGCACGTAGTGAGCATTTGAGCATGTCGCCTGAATACGTCGATCCGGCGTTGTCGGGTGAAATTGTCGCGCGGAAAGGTGCGGCCCCACAAGCGGTCGCGCATTTTTTGCAGTTTCACAAAAATGTGGCGAGTTTTCCGTGGCGTAGTCAGGCGGCGTGGATCGCTTCTCAGTTGGGGGCCGATGCGGATGGTATCCAGAAGGCCAAGGCTTGTTTTAGGGCGGATCTGTACCGCCAAAACCTCGCGGCCATTGGGGCGGATTTGCCAGGTGCTTCTGAGAAAGAGGAGGGTGCGTTGCAGTGTGA
Source organism: Flavimaricola sp. (assembly GCA_023300365.1). GTDB lineage: Bacteria > Pseudomonadota > Alphaproteobacteria > Rhodobacterales > Rhodobacteraceae > JALZWD01. The sequence goes on from JALZWD010000067.1 coordinate 421, forward strand.
AACGGCGGTTGCGTCAAGCCGAGGGCAAATGATTCTTGCGCCAGATGCTTTCTTTGATGGCAGAATCTTTGATTTTGCCGCGCTGGGAAGCTAAATTTTTAAGCACTTTCTGCATTGCAGCAATAAATCTCTGCGTCGCCGCATAATTGTTATTGTGGTTCCTAACTACACCAAGCCATGATTGAACCAAGGGGCAACGATGCCCTTGATCATGTGCCGATCAATGTTGGTCGCACACCTTCCTTGAGCAAAGCCGCTCGTATGAACCACGGATCCTCCCCCGTGTTTATACGCGCGGCTTTTTTTTGCGGTTTTTAAAGGAGCTGACCATGAAAACCACCTTCGCAATGCTGCTTGCGACCTCCAGCCTTTTGGCGACGTCTGCGGCGGCCCAGTCTTTGGATCTGGAACAAGAAGACTTGACCCTTGGGTTTATCAAATTGACAGATATGGCGCCCCTCGCGGTTGCTTATGAATTGGGATATTTCGAGGACGAGGGCTTGTTCGTCACTCTTGAAGCACAGGCGAACTGGAAGGTGTTACTGGACGGTGTCATTTCGGGCGAGTTGGACGGTGCACATATGTTGGCCGGTCAACCTTTGGCGGCGACAATAGGATACGGCACACAAGCCCATATTATCACGCCATTTTCTATGGATTTGAATGGCAACGCCATTACCGTTTCCAATGACATCTGGGAAGAGATGCGCCCCAATGTTCCGCTTATGGAAGATGGCCGTCCGCAGCATCCAATCAGCGCCAGCGCACTCGCGCCTGTTGTCGAAGAATACCGCGACCGTGGAGAGCCCTTCAACATGGGTATGGTCTTTCCTGTCTCGACCCATAACTACGAAATTCGCTATTGGCTGGCCGCTGGTGGACTTGAGCCGGGGTACTATAGCGAACAGGATATTTCCGGCCAAATTGGGGCGGATGTTTTGTTGTCAGTGACACCTCCGCCGCAGATGCCTGCGACGATGGAGGCCGGAACAATCTTTGGTTATGCGGTGGGCGAGCCGTGGAACCAGCAGGCCGTATTCAGGGGCATCGGTGTTCCTGTGATCACCGACTATGACATGTGGAACAACAACCCCGAGAAGGTGTTTGGGATTTCCGCGGAATTTGCTGAAGCAAACCCCAACACGACCTTGGCTTTGACCAAGGCCCTTATTCGCGCCGCGATTTGGCTTGATGAAAATGACAATGCCAATCGTGTAGAAGCCGTGGAAATGTTGTCGCGGCCTGAATATGTCGGCGCGGACGCAGAAGTCATCGCCAATTCGATGACAGGCTTTTTTGAGTTTGAAGATGGCGATGTGCGCCCGGCACCAGACTTTAACGTCTTCTTCCGCTACAACGCGACTTATCCGTTCTTTTCTGACGCTATTTGGTATCTGACGCAGATGCGTCGTTGGGGGCAAATCCCGGAAACCATGTCTGACGAGTGGTACTTCGAGACTGCCGCAGATGTTTACCGTCCCGACATCTATCTTGAGGCGGCCCGACTGCTTGTTGATGAAGGTTTGGCCAACGAGGTGGACTTTCCGTGGGATAGCGATGGCTTCAAAGCACCGACCCCGGCCAGCGATATCATTGACGGCATCCCGTATGATGGCCGCGCACCAAATGCCTATATCGATAGTTTGCCGATTGGCCTGAGGTCAGGTCAGACAGTTTTGGACGGCGAAATCCAAGGCTAGGCTACGCCGTTCCCCGCATTGCGCATTGCGGGGAACGCCCCTTTTTCCATAGGTAAGAATTGGACACCAATATGACCGCTGTTGATCCCAGCTCGCTTGACGTCGAAGCCCGCCGTGCGCGCCGCTTTGCCCGCATCAACAAGGCCGACGCTTGGTTGAGCGTTATGGGCCTTTCTTGGCTGACCCCGATTTTGCGCGCCTTTGCTGGGGACAGCCCACGCGCGCAGGCGAGTGAGGTTTGGCGGCTTTTGGGTGTGCCGCTCATGGCAATTGCCGTGTTCGTGACGCTTTGGGCCACGCTTGCGCCGAAAGTACAAACCTCGCTTGGGGCGGTTCCGGGCCCTATGCAAGTTTGGGAACAAGTCGGCGAATTGCGGCAGGATGCGATCCGCGAAGGTGAAAGAGAAGTTGCGTTTTATGAACGCCAAGACGCTCGGAACGCAGAGCATATCGCCAATGGCGAAACTGACAAGGTGCGTGACCGGATCTATACTGGCAAGCCGACCTACTACGACCAGATTTGGACGTCGATTAAGACGGTGTTCTTCGGGTTCTTGATTGCGTCGATCGTTGCCATTCCACTGGGCATCGCGGCGGGTCTTTCTGTGACCGCCAACGCGGCTTTGAACCCGTTGATCCAGATTTTTAAACCGGTGTCACCGCTTGCGTGGTTGCCCATCGTTACAATGATTGTCTCTGCGGTCTACACCACCAATGACGGGTGGTTTGAAAAGTCGTTCCTTGTGTCGGCCATTACCGTGACGCTTTGCTCGCTTTGGCCCACGCTTATCAACACAGCTCTTGGTGTGAGCAGCATCGACAAAGACCTTGTGAGTGTTAGCCGTGTTCTGAAAATGAACACCTATACCAAGATCACCAAATTGGTTTTGCCCTCGGCGCTGCCGTTGATTTTCACCGGATTGCGTTTGTCACTTGGTGTGGGTTGGATGGTGTTGATCGCCGCGGAAATGCTTGCCCAGAATCCTGGCCTTGGGAAGTTCGTTTGGGATGAATTCCAGAACGGCTCGTCTCAGTCGCTCGCTCGGATCATGGTTGCGGTGTTTACCATCGGTATCATCGGCTTTTTGTTGGATCGGGTCATGTATGCCCTGCAATCCATGTTCACATTCTCGAACAATCGCTGACCCCGCTCAAGCAGCAAAGCGACAGCGCATAAGGAAGAACTATGGGTATTCTAGAATTAAAGAACGTCTCTAAGAGTTATGGTGAAACGCCGGTTTTGAAGGACATTGATCTGGACGTCGCCGAAGGTGAATTCGTTGTTATCCTTGGCTTTTCTGGCACAGGTAAAACCACGCTGATCAACCTGATGGCGGGGCTGGAACAGCCGACAACGGGGACCGTCACCTACCGCGATGCACCGATCAAAGAACCGGGGCGCGAGCGCGGTGTTATTTTCCAAAGTTATTCGCTGATGCCGTGGCTGACGGTGAACGGCAATGTGGCGTTGGCGGTTGATACGATGTTCCCGGAGCTGCCCAAGCAGGAGCGGGCAGGGAAAGTAGACACATACGTCAAAATGGTTGGACTTGGCCATGCCGCCACACGTCGCCCGGCGGAATTGTCGGGTGGTATGCGTCAACGTGTCAACGTTGCTCGTGCGCTCGCGATGGACCCTGAAATGTTGCTTTTGGACGAGCCATTGTCAGCGCTTGATGCGCTGACCCGCGCCAATCTTGCGGATGAAATCGAAGCGATTTGGGACGAAGATAAGAAGACCTGCGTTTTGATTACCAATGACGTGGACGAGGCGATCATTCTTGCTGATCGCATCATCGCACTGAACCCAGACGGAACGTTGGGCGATGAATTCACGGTCAATATCCCGCGTCCACGCGACAGAATTGCTATGAATAACAATACAACGTTCAAGACGTTGCGTGGGCAAGTTACGAATTACCTGATGGATGTGGGCATCGCGGCAAAGGTTAAAGAGACCCGCATGTTGCCAAATGTGACGCCAATTCACGGTGTTCCGGCTGCCGTTGAAAAAGCACAGGAAGGCGAAATTGAAGAACGGTTCCTCAATTTTTCACAGCTTGATAAGGTCTATCCAACGCCCAAAGGGCCGCTCACGGTGGTTGAGAACTTTGACCTTAAGATTAACAAAGGTGAGTTTATTTCGCTGATTGGGCATTCGGGCTGTGGCAAGTCCACGGTGCTCACGATGGCGGCGGGGTTGAACCCGATTTCAAAGGGCGCCATCCGCCTTGACGGTTGGAACGTAGAAGGAGCAGATCCGGAACGCGCGGTTGTATTTCAATCGCCCAACTTGTTCCCGTGGCTGACAGCCAAAGAGAACGTCGCGATTGGGGTCGACAAAGTATATCCGCGGGCGTCGCAGGCCGAACGGCAGGATGTGGTGGAATACTATCTTGAACGCGTTGGTCTCGCGGACAGTATGGATAAAGGTGCGGCATCTTTGTCTAACGGGATGAAGCAACGTGTCGGCATCGCCCGTGCCTTTGCATTGTCACCCAAGCTGTTGTTGCTTGATGAACCGTTTGGGATGCTTGACAGCCTCACCCGGTGGGAGCTGCAAGAGGTGCTGATGGAGGTTTGGTCGCGGACCAAAGTCACTGCGATTTGCGTAACGCATGACGTGGACGAGGCAATCTTGCTAGCCGACCGCGTCGTTATGATGACCAACGGACCGCAGGCGACGATCGGCAAGATCACGGATGTGAACCTGCCCCGTCCGCGCACGCGCAAGGCGCTGTTGGAGCACCCTGACTACTACACATATCGCCAAGAAGTCCTCGACTTTCTTGAGGAATATGAACACGGCGCGAAGCCTAAATCAAAACCCAAAGCGATTGCAGCGGAGTGAATGAGATGACCCAGAAATTGATCGTCATCGGTGCCGGCATGGCGACGGGCCGCATGCTGGAACAGCTTACCGATGAAGCTCCGAACGCCTATGACATCACGCTGTTCAATGCCGAACCGCGAGGCAACTATAACCGTATTATGCTGTCGCCTGTTTTGGCGGGCGATAAGCGATATGAAGACATCGTTACGCATGATGAGGCTTGGTACAAAAACAAGGGGATCACCTGCCGGTTCGGCGAACGCGTGGCGGCAATCGACCGTGCTGCCAAGACAGTGACGGCGCAGAATGGCGACGTGTTGGCTTATGACAAACTGGTCTTTGGCACCGGTTCGAACCCGTTCATGATCCCGCTGCCTGGTCATGATCTAGACGGCGTGATTGCCTACCGTGATCTGGAAGACACCCAGCGCATGATGGACTTAGGATCTTCGCATTCATGCGTTGTGATCGGCGGTGGATTGTTGGGACTTGAGGCCGCGGCAGGTATGGCTGCGCGCGGTGTGCATGTGACCGTTGTGCATATCATGGGGCACTTGATGGAGCGCCAGTTGGATGAAGCCGCGGGCTACCTGTTACGCAAGGCGCTGGTAGACAAGGGGATTGCAGTTAAGTGTTCCGCCAATTCCAAGGAGATTTTGGGCGAGAATGGCCATGTCAAAGCGTTGCTCTTGGACGATGGTACCAAATTGCCTTGCGATCTGCTGGTGATGGCTGTTGGTATTCGGCCCAATGTGACGCTGGCTCAAGACTGTGGTTTGGCCGTCGGCAAAGGCATTCATGTGGATGATCAAATGCTGACCTCCGACACCAATGTGTTGGCCGTGGGGGAATGTGTCGAACACAATGGCGCAATTTTTGGGCTTGTTGCGCCGCTTTATGATCAGGCGAAGGTTGCTGCGCAAACATTGATGAATGTGCCTGCGCAGTTCGTGCAAAAGGAACTTTCGACCAAGCTGAAAGTTACTGGGTGCGATCTGTTCAGCGCCGGTGATTTCGCTGATGGCGAAGGACGCGAAGATATCGTGTTCCGCGATCCTGCACGTGGTGTTTATCGCCGGTTGGTGATTGAGGATAGCGTGGTTAGGGGCGCGGTCATGTATGGCGATACCGCCGACAGCAATTGGTTCTTTGGCTTGATCCGCGACAAGACCGACATTGCAGATATGCGTGACACGTTGATCTTTGGCCCTGCATACCAAGGGGGTGCCCCCCTAGACCCTTTAGCGGCTGTTGCAGCCTTACCGCGTGACGCGGAGATCTGTGGCTGCAACGGAATCTGTAAAGGACAAATCGAAGATGCGATCGCGGGCGGTGCCACTGATCTAGGTGCCGTACGATCAACCACCAAAGCAAGCGGGTCTTGTGGGACTTGCACGGGTCTTGTCGAACAGGTGCTGGCGGCAACGCTGGGGGATGATTTTGTCGTTCCGGTCGCGGCGAGTGTCTGTGGCTGTACGGACATGACCCACGAAGACGTACGCCGGATGATCAAGAGCCAAAGGCTGACGTCAATGGCCGCAGTTTGGCAGGAATGCGGATGGAAGACGTCTTGTGGTTGTCATGTCTGCCGCCCTGCGCTGAATTTTTATCTGCTGGCCGATTGGCCGTTGGATTATCAAGACGATCCGCAATCGCGGTTCATCAACGAACGCAAGCACGCCAACATTCAAAAGGACGGCACGTTCTCTGTTGTGCCGCGTATGTGGGGGGGGATCACGACGCCGGATGAACTGCGCGCGATTGCGGATGCGGCTGACAAATACATGGTTCCGACGGTGAAGGTAACTGGTGGTCAGCGGATTGATCTGCTTGGCGTCAAAGGCGAAGACCTGCCCGACATTTGGGCCGACTTAAACGCGGCTGGGATGGTGTCGGGTCATGCGTATTCCAAAGGGTTACGCACGGTTAAGACTTGTGTCGGTACGGATCATTGTCGCTTTGGAACGCAAGACAGCACGGGGCTTGGGATCAAGCTGGAGAAAGAGCTTTGGGGGTCATGGACGCCGCACAAACTCAAGCTCGCGGTGTCGGGCTGTCCCCGTAATTGCGCGGAGGCCACTTGCAAGGACATTGGTGTGATCTGCGTCGACAGTGGATATCAAATCAGCATCGGCGGTGCCGCAGGCATGGATGTGCGCGAGACTGAGTTGCTTATCCAAGTCCCGACCGAGGAAGAAGCGGTTGATGTGATCAAGGCTGTGACCCAGCTTTACCGTGAAAATGCCAAATACCTCGACCGCATTTATAAATGGATGAACAAGGTTGGAATTGATTGGATCAAGGAGCGCGTCGAGGCCGACGGTTCTGGTTTGGTAGAGCGCTTTGAGCTAAGCCAGTCGATCTATCGAAAAGATCCATGGGCTGAACATGTTCAGACCAAAGCGGACCGCTACCGCCCCCTGGCCAATCTTGCATTGGAGGCGGCGGAATGACCGACTGGATCGATATTGCACCGCTTGAAGATGTGCCCCAGCGTGGCGCGCGTTTGGTCAAAACGGCTTTTGGATGCGTTGCGGTTTTTCGCACAGGTGACGACGATGTCTTTGCGCTAGACAATGCTTGTCCCCACAAAGCGGGACCCTTGGCCGAGGGCATCGTGCATGGAAAATCGGTGACCTGTCCGTTGCATAACTGGGTGATCTCTCTGGAAACCGGAGAGGCGCAAGGCGATGACGAGGGCCGCGTTGCCTCATACCCGGCCAAGGTCTTGGATGGCCGGATATTGCTTGATCGGGCGTTCTTGAAGGCAAGGGAAGCGGCATGACCCTGACCCGCACCACATGCCCCTACTGCGGTGTGGGCTGCGGGGTGTTGGCCGGCTCTGATGGGACGATCAAAGGGGATCCTGAGCATCCAGCGAACTTTGGGCGGCTCTGCTCCAAAGGTGCGGCCTTGGGCGAGACGATTGATCTGGACGGGCGCTTGCTGCACCCCCGCATCAAAGGCGCGCAAAGCGATTGGGACACCGCACTTGATCTTGTTGCGCAAAAATTCAGCGATGCAATTGCCAAACATGGCCCCGAAAGCGTGGCTTTCTACGCTTCTGGGCAATTGCTGACCGAGGATTACTACGTCGCCAACA
>JALZWD010000068.1 GCA_023300365.1 Flavimaricola sp.
GCTACCGGGGTGACGCGGGGCGCGCTTTCCGCGCCACCGAACGCCAATGGGGCGTGCCTATTCCGGTGCTGATGGCGATCATCTACCAAGAAAGCAAATTTGTGGCCAATGCCCGCCCGCCACATCGCTATGCGCTTGGCGTGATCCCTGTGGGGCGGCAATCCTCGGCCTTGGGCTATTCCCAAGCGCTCGATGCAACTTGGGCCGAATACCAAGACCTCGAGGGCGGGCGCGGTGCACGCCGCACCAATATTAGCGATGCCACCGATTTTATGGGCTGGTACATGAACGCCAGCCTCAACGAATTAGGCATCCCACTAAACGATACGCGCAACCAATACCTCGCCTATCACGATGGTCGCACAGGCTTTCGGCGTGGCACATGGCGCAGCAAGCCATGGCTCATCCGCGTCGCAGGCGAGCTTGAGACACGCGCCGCGATGTACGACAGCCAGCTGCGCGCTTGCGGAAAAATCTAAAGTAATTTGGGCAGAGCACCTGCTCTGCCCACTGCTTTTACGTGCTACCCAAAATGCTCAGCGTCTGAAATCCAGGCGGGACGACATACCACCTAGTTATCAACCCCACGCGCCCGCATCTCGGCGCGGATGTTGAACAAGATGTCTCTCACATTTCCACCAAACGTCAGATCATTTAAAATCACCGTCGTTTGCTGGCCATTCCCATCAATCAAAACCCACTGACGAAGCTCGGTTGGATTGGCGGTATACACCGTCTCAATGGCCCCCAATTCGGGCCGGCGGGGGTCTTGCGCGCGCACTGTGGTGGTGGTCCCGTCCGATGTATGGCCCGTCACCATATCGGTGCGCGTCAGGTCCACATTGGCCTCAAGGATAATCGACAACGGCGTCTGGCTAAGCGGGAAACGGTCCGGCGGCGCGTTGGACCGCGGGTCAAACACCGCCACCTGACCACCACCAGACATCACAAGCGAATTATCCGGAGCGGCGTATTCAAACCGAACCCGACCCGGCCGCTTGATATAAATCGTGCCCGTCGCAATGGTTCCATCCGGGTTAATCTGGGTAAATCCCCCCGTCGCGGTTTGCAGACCGTTAAGATAGCTGGACACCTCCGCCAATGACAATTGCTGGGCCATGGCCGCGGGTGCGGCGGCCATCATAAAGAATGCTGTGAGAATATGTTTCATGTCGTCTATCTAGTCCTTGGGTCATGCGGATACCAGTCTCCCGCCGTGCTCCATCCCAGCAATTCCGCCTAGGTTAAGCGATATCACAGCACCGACGGCGGATATCAGCCAACAAAGCCGGGCCTGCATCGACCCTCGCCCGAACGTGGGCCCAACACTTCCGCGCGAGACGCAGGCATTGGTGCTGGCCCCAAACCCCACTCCTTTGCTAGTTATGCCCCTGCAACACATCATCACGGCAAAAAGGGGGGGACATCATGCCAAAACATCTCGTAATCGGGGCTTTTTTCCTCACTCAGATCGCCACGGGCGCCACCGCCGACGTCTTGGGCGGCGAAATTCTGCGCCAAAGCGGCAGCGGCAGTGGCACCTTTGTAAAGCTTGACCCCTCAACCGGGTTTTCCGTCGGCGCAGACACGTTCGACGATCCCAATCTCTATGCCTTTGACGAAGGGCAGAACATCACCCTCATCACCCCCGCTCGCGTTGATATCGGCGACGACGACGGTGTGATCCCCCAAGGCACGGTGATCGCCAGCCACTATGTATTTTTCGACAGCCTCGACGGCATCCAATATGGTTATGTTGACTTTGACGCCCCAATCCTCGGCATCGCTGCGTTTCAAGAAACCATGGCCGCAACAGACTATCTCGCTGATCCATCCGTGACATACATCAGCATCGAATTGCGCGGCCTCGAAGAGGGGGATCAGGTTTGGATCGACGAGGCCGACCCCCACCGTCTCTATGTCTATTGGGCGGGATCAAGCCCCGGCGATTACATCCGCGTCTTTACCGCACAATCAGGCGACCTGCTGCTTATGTAGGGTCGCGCATCTCGCGCATGCGCCCCAACACGTCCAATCCCTGCATCGACAGAAAATGCAGGATATCAATAAACACCCAATTCTCAGCAAGCTTGTCACCATCGCGCCGGTAAATATCGACCACGCGCATATCCGCTGGCGTTTTGCCATCCGCAGGCAGGCCCATATACCCGCCCGTCGGCGTCACCGTCAGATTGGGCCAGCCAAAGAACCCGCCGTAATTCCCCTCGCCCACACGCGCGATATGGCCGTTGAATGTGCGGTCCTTGAGGTGGTTGCGAAACGGGGCCTGATGCTGCTCGGCGTAACGATCAATCGTATAGGTCGCGCCAATGCCATCGGGCCCCCACCAGATCATATCTTGGTGCCAATCATGCGGCAGTTCGCCTTGCGGATCGACCTTGCGCCCCGCCGCCGTGATCCGGCTGGCCATACGCTCGATCACCTCAATGGTCTTGGCCCCTTCGGCGGGGTCTTGGGCCTCATAGAGCAGCCCATCATGGGTACGCGGCCCCGGTTGCACCAAATGCGCGCCGGTTTGCGGCGGCAAGGGCCGCAGCCCCGCTTGATGCATCAAATGGATCAAATCCACATGCAAACAGGTCTCGGTAATCACACCGCCTTCCACCCGATTAAACTCAACATACCGCACCATCGCAATCTTGCGCGTCGGCGGAATGCCAAGGAACGGCGCATCAAACAGGCCCATCAAATGCCCCATCGACACAACCCAATCGGCCTTGGGCCCACCCTCTTGTGCGTTGCGCCCCGCAAAAAAGATATCCTCGCGCCGCTGCACGGATGAAAACGCCGTCAGAAACGGTGCCCAAAACGACGCGGCCACATCCGCTGCGCCGTGTTGCTCGTAAAACGGATGCATGCCCCGCCAATGCCAATCGTCGCTGGTCCGCTCGGCCAAGACATTCGCCACCGCCGCAGGCCGCGCACCCTCAAGCGCCGCGTAATGCGCCCGCACCAATTGCTTTTGCGCCTGAAAGCTCATCCTTTCACCGCCCCTGCCGTCAGGCCCGACACGATCTGCCGCTGAAAGAACATCACCATCACAAAGAGCGGCGCCGTCACAGAGACAACCGCCGCCACTGCAAACATCACATTGCCCTTGGTCTGCGTGGTGCCAAGAAACGAGGCAATCTTGGGGATCATCGTCTGGTTTTCTTGGTCCAGCAAAAGCGCCGTCACCACGAAATCATTATACGCCAACAAAAACGAAAACAGCCCCGTGGTAATCACCCCCGGCCACATCACCGGAATAATCACATGGCGAAACGCCTGAAACCGCGTACAGCCATCCACCATCGCGCTTTCATCCAAATCCTTGGGGATGTTTTTGAAAAACGAGGTCAGCATCCAAAGCGTAAACGGCTGGTTGATCGCCACCAACACGATGATCGTCGTGCTTAGCTTGCCCCAAAGGTTCCATTCATAAAACGGCAGCAAATACCCCGACACAAGCGTGATCGGCGGCATCGCACGAAAGATCAGCGCAAACAGCAAAAACCAAAACGCATAGCGATAGGTGCTCCGCGACAGGGCATAGCCCCCGAGTGTCCCACAGGTCAGCGATATGGTGACCACGCAAAAACACACAATCGCCGAGTTCAACGCCGCGCGCCAAAACTCTTCTTGGATCCACGCGCCCTCATACCCCGCACCCGTAAACGCGGCTCCGGTCTCAACATCCGTCAACGTGCCAAAAATCGAATTCGCCCAATTCGCCTTGGAAAAGAAATCCCCCTCCACCTTGAACGATCCCCAAAGCGTCCAAAGAAACGGAAACGCCGCGAGGATCAGCCAAAAGATCAAAAACCCATTGGCCCAGATCCGCAGACCAAGTGGGCGCTTGATCGCCACATCGCTCATGACTTCACCCCAAAATCTTTCCACGTCCGCACCAACACCGGCGACAGCAAAATCGCCACGCCAATAATGGTCATCACCGATGTCGCCGCCGCAGACGAAAGCAAGCGCGTCTCGCCGCCCAAATCCGTCCAAATCGCAGTAGAGAGCGACGTGGCATGGGCCAGCGCACTAAAGCTGATGAGGGGCTCAAAGACGCGGAAATTGTCCATCATCTGGATCAATGCCACAAATGTCACCAAGGGGATCAAATGCGGGATCACCACATAGCGGATCCTTTCCCAACGGCTCGCGCCATCGATCATCGCAGCCTCGATTGTGTCTTGGTTCACGGTCTGAAGCCCCGCATAAAACACCACAAATGCAAACGGCGCGGCGTGCCACACACCATACACCATCAGCATGGCCCACATCAGCGGGGTTGAGGCCTTCACAGACAGCGTCGGATTATCAGTCACCCATTGCAGACCCGCGCCCAAGATACCGTTGGCATCCACCATCCAAAATAAAATGAGCGACCCCACCAAAGGGGTGACGATCATCGGAAGCAACGAGAAAAAGATCGTCGGCCCCCGAAGCGACCGGGCCACCGAATTGACGGCAACCGCAATCATAAACCCCGCAACAATCGTCAGTGGTGTGACGACAAAGGTAAACGACAGGGTAAAGGCCATCGCCTTATAAAACGGCAGG
>JALZWD010000069.1 GCA_023300365.1 Flavimaricola sp.
GAGACGCTGGATTTGTTGCAGGACATTTTGGGCGAGTATGATGGCACGGTTTTGTTGGTGAGCCACGACCGTGATTTTCTGGACCGTGTGGCGACAACGACGATTGCGATGGAAGGCGATGGGCGGGCCACGGTGTATGCCGGGGGGTGGAGCGATTATCAGGCGCAGCGCGGCGAACGTGTGGTGGCACCTGCGCAGACGTCCAAGCGCAAACTGACCGAGGCCAAGGCGGAAAAGGCAGCCAGTACCGGGCTTTCGTTTACGGACAAGCACCGTTTGGAGGTTTTGCCCGACGAGATTGCGCGGATCGAAGCAGAAATTGGCAAGCTGGGCGCGCTGATGTCGGATCCGGCGTTGTTTACGGAAAATCCGGTAAAGTTCGCCAAGGCCACGGATGCCTTGGCCGAGCGGCAAGCGAAATTAGAGGCCGCGGAGGAAGAGTGGTTGGAGTTGAGTGAAAAGGCGGAAGGGTAACGCCGCCTTTTCGATTTTCTCAAGCGTTTGCCCTGGGGCCTAGCCGTCGTAATTGACCTCTTCGATGATCCGCAGAGCGGCACCACGGTGGCCTGCGATGACGGGCAGGCTGGTATCGTCGGGGGTGAAGCTGCCCCATGAGGCCACAACATCAGCGATGTCTGCGCCTTCGAGCACCGGGTATTCGTAGTTGTCTTGGGCATAGATCGATTGGGCCGCCGGCGAGACGAGGTATTCCATAAGTTGCAAGGCCTCGGCGCGGTTTGGCGCGGCTTGGGTCATGGCGATGCCCGATACGTTGATATGCCCGCCGCCGTTTTCAAAAGTTGGGAAAACGATGCGTACCGAATTGGCCCATTCGGTTTGTTCTTCGTTTTCGAGCATGAGGCCCATGTAATAGGTATTGCCGATGGCGATGTCGCATTCACCGGCCCAGATTGCGCGCACTTGGGCGCGGTCGTTGCCTTCGGGGCGGCGGGCAAGGTTTTCGCGGACACCTGCGGCCCAATCGCGTGCGGCGTCTTCGCCGTGGTGGGCAATGACGGCAGAGAGCAGGGCGAGGTTATAGTTGTGCGTGCCCGAGCGTGTGCAGATGCGGCCTTGCCACGTGTCTGAGGCAAGGTCTTCGTAGGTTGTGACTTCGCCGTCTGCGACGCGGTCGCGGCTGGCGTAGATGACGCGTGCGCGGGTTGTCAGAGCGAACCATTCGTTGTTTTCACCGCGCAGGTTTTCGGGGACGGCGGCGGCGAGGGTCGCGCTGTCGACGGGTTGCAAAACATCTGCGTCAACGATGCGTTGCAGATTGGCGATGTCGACGGTCATCACAAGATCGGCGGGCGAGCGGCGGCCTTCGGCCTGAAGGCGCTCAACCAGACCGCCGTCGATGTAGGAGAGGTTTACGTTAATGCCAGTTTCAGCCGTGAAGGCGTCCATGACGGGCTGGATCAGTTCGGGTTGGCGGGTGGTATAGATATTGACGTCTGCGATGGCGGGCAGGGCAATGAGGGCGGTGGTGCTGGCCAGAATGGCGGTGCGTATAGACATCTTTGGTCTCCTGTTTTGCGCCATCTATAAACCTGAGTATTTTAGTCAGGTCAATCCCGAATGTTTTAGTCAGGAATTATATCTTGTCCGCGAGACGGATCTGATTCCAGATTGCGTCCATCTCTTCGAGGCTACTTTGGGCGGGGGTTGTGCCGCGTTCGGCCAGCGCGTCCTCGATGCCTTCAAAGCGGCGAATGAATTTGGCGTTGGTGCGGCGGATGGCGCTTTCGGGATCAACGCCCAAGTGGCGGGCAAGGTTGGCAATGTTAAAGAGCAGGTCACCGATTTCTTCTTCGAGGGCCTCGGGGCCAAGTGTGTCGCGGGCCTCGACGACTTCGGCGGCCTCTTCGTGGATTTTGTCGAGGACTTGGTCGACCTGAGGCCAATCAAACCCCACGCGGGCGGCACGGTTTTGCAATTTGAGGGCGCGTAAAAGGCCGGGCAGGCCCACGGCCACACCGTCGAGGACGCGGGATTGTTCTTTGCCTGCGCGCTCAGTGGCTTTGATTGCCTCCCAATCGGCGGTTTGTTGGGCGGCGGATTTATCGCGGGATTGGTCGCCCCAGATATGCGGGTGGCGTGCGACCATTTTGTTGGAGATATTACAGGCGATGCTGGCGAAATCGAAATGCCCGGCCTCGGCGCCGATTTGTGCGTGGTAGACCGATTGCAGCAGCAGATCGCCCAATTCGCCCTCAAGCTCTGGCATATCGCCGCGTTCGATCGCGTCCGCGACCTCAAAGGCCTCTTCGATTGTATAGGGGGCTATGGAGGCGAATGTTTGTTCGATATCCCACGGACAGCCTGTTTGAGGGTCGCGCAGCTGGGCCATGATCGCCAAAAGGCGGGTTATTTGGTGGGCGGCGTCACCGGATGTGTCGTGGATGATATCGTCAGCCATTGCGGGCGGTCCTTTCATGGGCATAGTGGGCCGGAACTGTCGCGACAGCCCGGAGTATGGACATGCCAGTAATTAACCGTATCGCAGGATATGCCGATGAGATGAAGGCGTGGCGCAGGCATTTGCATCAGCACCCCGAGCTGACGTTTGCGTGCCATGAGACGGCGGCGTTTGTTGTAGCGCGCCTAAGCGAGATGGGGATTACGGATGTGCAT
>JALZWD010000070.1 GCA_023300365.1 Flavimaricola sp.
GGTGCCGGGGGCGCGTTCGATGTCAAACAATGCGCGCCATGCGTTGTGGTTTTCGGTGGCAAATAGGCGATAGGCCTTGGCCATTGCCACGAGCCGATCAACCGGCGGTGTGTCGTGCGGCGTTTGGTCTTTGACGTATGCGCCAAGCCTGTGAAATGTGCGGGCGTTGACGGCCAAGGTCAGTTCACCAAGATCACCGACGGCATTGTAAATTGCCCCAAGAGCACAGCCGGCTTCGCGGGCCAGATCGCGGGCACGAAGGCTTGTCAGGCCCCCGGTTTGGATTTGCCGTTCCGCGGCATCAATCAATACATCGCGCAATGCGGTGCGGCGGCTTTTGGCGGTGGTTGTCATGGTGTAACCCGGCAATTGAACTGCGTTCATGAATACCGCAGGGGCGGGTCCTTTGGCAAGCATACCATCAAGGGTATGGGGTGTTTTATGTTTTGACCGGTGCGCCTCCGGCAAAAACATTGGCTTGGCTATAACTGATTTCCTCCTCGGTCATCTCAAGGTGCAAGCCTTGTCCGGTAAAGGGATGGGCGCGGGCCAGATCCTCGTTGACGTCAATGCCAAGGCCGGGCGTGGTGGGCACGGGGATATAGCCGTCCTCAACCTTGAGGGTGTGATTGACGAGGGCAAAGTGAAAGTCGGTTTCAATCGTTTCGGCCATGAGCGTATTGGGCAGGGACGCGGCAAGTTGGATGTTGGCGGCCCATTCAATCGGTCCGGCATACAGATGCGGGGCCATCTGCGCGTTGTAAGTTTCCGCCAGAATGGCGATCTTTTTGGCCTCCCAGATACCGCCTGCGCGGCCCAAAGCCGGTTGTAGGATCTGTGCTCCGTGCGCGAGTGCCTGTGCAAACTCGGCCTTGGTCGTAAGGCGCTCACCGACGGCGACGGGCACGGTGCTTTGATCGGCCACCTGTCGCAGGGCGGGGAAATTATCCGGTGGGATCGGTTCTTCGAACCAAAGCGGCATGGACGGGGCGATTGCTTGGGCCAAACGAATGGCGCCGCCGGTACTGAATTGTCCGTGGGTGCCAAATAACAAGTCGGCTTGGTCGCCGACGGCGGCACGTATTTTTGTGCAAAATTCCACAGATCTGGTGATGTCTGAGACGGACGGCTGGTGACCGGCACGAAAGGTATATGGCCCTGCGGGATCGAACTTTACCGCCGTATATCCGCGTTTAACACACTCGACTGCGGACTCGGCGGCCATATCCGGATCGATCCAAAAAGCGGGAATTGTATGTTTTGTTGACGGATACAGATAAGTGTAGGCGCGTATCTGCCGATGTATCATGCCGCCCAACAGGGCATGCACTGGCCTGTCGCGCGATTTGCCGATTATATCCCAGCACGCCATTTCGAGGCCCGAAAACGCGCCCATTGCCGTCAGGTCGGGCCGCTGGGTAAAGCCCGAGGAATAGGCGCGACGGAACATCAACTCAATATTTTCAGGGTTTTCGGCCTGCATATGCCGCTCGAAGACGTCCGTAATGACCGCCGTCATCGCAGTTGGCCCAATCGATGAGGCATAACACTCGCCCCAACCCACAATGCCATTGTCAGTGGTGATTTTCACCAAAATCCAATATTGACCACCCCAACCGGGTGCAGGAGGAGAAGTGACAATGACATCAAGATCGGTCAGTTTCATTTTCGATAACCTTTTGAAAGGACGCCGCTTTGGACGGCATTAGAATTATACACTTGGGCCCAGAGGATCACGATATCCTATTGCGTGTCGAGCCGGGTCTGTTTGATCGCGCGCTTGAGCCGGCAGAGGTTTTTTCGTTTTTGGCGCAAGGCACGCATGAAATGGTTTTGGCGATGGCCGCCGGGCATGCGGTGGGAATGGCCAGTGGTGTGGTTATTTTGCATCCTGACAAACCGCCGCAATTCTTCGTCAACGAAGTGGATGTGCGCGAGAATTACCGCAGGCAAGGCATCGGTACGGCCCTTATTCAGCGGCTTCGTGACATTGCGATGGATCGTGGATGTGTTGATGTGTGGTTGGCAGCCGAGGGCGATGATTTGCCGGCCCGGAGGCTTTTTCGGTCGATGAAGGCACATGAGACAGAGCATGTCGTGATCTATGATTGGTCCGACAGCGATGATTTCATTTAGCGGGCGGGGCATTTACCGGACCACTGCGACGGATTGCGCCAAGATCGGACAATTCAAAATCCTCGGTATGGGCAAGGACCCCATCGGGGGTCAGCATCAAGATGCCATAGGCCGCAGGTTCGTCGGTTTCCATATGGAAGTCCATGACGTCAAACAGCATCGGCATTTGTCCAACTAGGCTTTTGAATTGGCAAAATGGCACGCCGCGATGCACGCCGGAAATGGTGCGGTGTACATGGCCGCAAACGATCTGTTGCACATTGCCGTGCCGCTCAATCAGATCGTAGAATTCTGGCCCATTGCCAAGCTTGATCGCATCCATCGCCACAAAGCCTGTGTCGTGTGGTGGGTGGTGGAGAAAAAGGATGCAGGGTTTTTCGGATGCCGCCAGTTGCGCATCGAGCCATGCCAAACGGTCGGCGCAAAGCACGCCGATGTGACTGAATGGATAAGAGTAGGGCGGGGCTTGTAGCGTATCGAGTAGGACAAGCGTCGCAAATTCGGTATCGATAACCTTTTGCACGTGGCCTGTTTTGGTCTTGTCCGCTGCCGGAAAAACGGCTTGAAAATTTTCACGTATATCGTGATTGCCGACCATGAAGTGCACTGGGCAAGGGGCGCCCGCCAAGACATCGCGCAGTGTTTCGTAATCCCTGACGACGCCATCATGCGTCAGATCACCGGTCAGGATGATATGGGCGGCGTCGGGGTTGTGTTCGGCCACATGGGCAAGGCCCTTGGTCAGACGCTCTTTGGGCAGATTGCCCGCTTTTTCCTGACCAAAATGGAGGTCGGTGAATACGATTATTTTGGTCATCACGGGCCCCTCAAAAGACGATGACGTTCCGCCGCGCAGATCCGGATTTGGTATCTTCGATTGCCTCGTTAATTTGCTCGAGTGACCAACGATTTGAGATCAACTCATCAAGTTTAAGGCGGTCTTGACCATATAAATCGACCATCCACGGGATATCGCGTTTGATCACCGCATC
>JALZWD010000071.1 GCA_023300365.1 Flavimaricola sp.
TATCAATTGACGATTGAGGACGGCACCGCGTTTGGCGATAGGTTTGCTGCCGGGCGTTTGCGCGGATTGCCCGACGAGGACCGCGCCGCGGATATGTGGGAGGCCACACAGAGCATCACCGAAAACGCAGGATTTGGGTCTTATGAAGTGTCTAATCATGCGGTTTCAGGGTCTGAAAGCCGGCATAACCTGATTTATTGGCAGGGCGGCGATTATGCGGGCATTGGGCCGGGCGCCCATGGGCGGATCACGCTTGGGGGTGTGCGGCTGGCCACGGAAGCGCCGAAAATGCCTGGCGCGTGGTTGTCGGCCGTGGAAAGCACCGGATCGGGAGAAAACCTGCGAGACGCCTTGTCGCGCGACGATCACCTTGCCGAGCGTGTGATGATGGGGCTTCGCCTGAGGGAGGGGATATCTCTGGCCTCTCTTGAGGCACTGGGGATCGACGAATACAAAAACAATATCAAATACTTAGAAGACATCTCTATGCTTGAGCACCACGGCGACACCCTTCGGGTCACCGACGAGGGGCGACCCGTGTTAAACGCGGTGCTCAGACAGCTTTTGGGCGGTTAAGTTCCTGATAACGCACGCAAAAGATCATCGAGCTGTTCGAGGTTTCCATATTTAACGGAAAGTTTGCCGCCCTCGCCCTTGCTGTCGTGGTCGATGCTGACGGGCATATGCAACGTCGCGGCCAATTCTGCTTCAATCTGAAGGGTGTCGGCGTCTTTGGTTGTCGCGCGGCCAGCGGATGTGCGGCGCTTGGGCGTGTCGTCTTGGGTGGTGCGGGCCAAGTTCTCGGCCTCGCGCACCGACAGCCCTTTTTTCATGATCTGCCGGGCAAGCGCGCTTGCATCGGGATGGCCGATCAAAGCACGGGCATGGCCCGCCGTAAGCGCGCCTGAGACCACGTGCACCTGAATATCGTCAGGTAGATTAAGCAAACGAAGCAGGTTGGCGATATGGCTGCGGCTTTTGCCCAAGGCGCTGGCCATCTGGTCTTGTGTATGGCCGAAACGGTCCATCAGCTGGCGGTAGCTTGTGGCCTCGTCGATTGCATTAAGATCGGAGCGTTGGATATTCTCGATGATCGCAACTTCGAGAACCTCGGTGTCGTTATATTCGCGCACGATTGCCGGGACATCGTGCAATTGCGCGATCTGGGAGGCACGCCAGCGCCGCTCGCCGGCGACAATCTGGTAGTGACCGTCTTGGCCGGGAGCCGGGCGCACGATCAAAGGCTGAATAATACCTTTTTCACGAATGGAGGCGGCCAATTCAGCAAGGGCGGTATCATCAAAGCTGCGCCGGGGCTGGTCGGGATTGGGGTGAACCTGTTCGACGGGAATGCGCATGTCGGCGCGGCGGGGGCGTTCGGGGCTGGCATCATCGCTTGTGACATCCGCCATGAGCGCCGAAAGACCGCGCCCTAGGCCGCGTGTTCTGGTGGGTTTCTCTGCCATTTGGGCCTCCGATTGGATGCGTTAAGTTTCGCGTGCGATGATCTCTTGGGCAAGGGCGCGGTAGGCCTTGCTGCCTTGAGATGTTGGATCATAGGTCAGGACGGGCATTGCATACGAGGGTGCCTCGCTGAGCCGGACGTTGCGGGGGATGATGGTTTCAAACACCAGATCACCGAGATTGTCGCGGGCGTCATCCTCAACCTGTTGAGACAGGTTGTTGCGGCGATCATACATGGTGAGGACGATCCCCTCGATCCGCAAATTGGGATTGGCGGCCTCGCGGACCTCTCGCAAACTCAGCATAAGCTGGGAAAGGCCCTCAAGAGCGAAGAATTCACTTTGCAGCGGAACAACCACGGAATGCGCGGCCACCATGGCGTTGACCGTCAATATATTGAGAGATGGCGGGCAATCGATCAATATGTAGTCAAATTCATAGCTATCAAGGGCAGGGTCGCGCAGAGCATCATGCAAGAGGAAGCTGCGCTTTTCGTTTGAAATCAGTTCAATATCCGCCGAGCTTAAGTCAGTTGTTGCGGGAACAATATGCAGGTCTTGGACGTTGGTATTCTGAATTGCCTCTTGGGCGGTGACGTCGCCAAGCAAGAAATCATAGGTCGTGATATCACGATCTTCGGCCGCGAGGCCAAGCCCGGTTGAGGCGTTGCCTTGGGGGTCGAGATCAATCAAGAGCGCCTTGCGACCCTGTTCAGCCAATGCGGCGCCGAGATTGATTGTGGTTGTGGTTTTGCCGACGCCGCCCTTTTGATTGGCCACTGCGATTATTTTTGGCTCTCGGATTTTGAAAATGTCAGGCACGCCTGATCCCTTCTATGCGCAGTATGGTGGCCCCCGGATCGGTGATGCTTGGGATCAGGGTACAATCGAAGGACCATGTTTTACGGGCCTCTGCAAGTTCTTGTTCGAAATTTTTGCCTTTGGGCAGAATTGCGGTTCCGTCTGGCGACAGGTGGCGATCCACATACCCCAAAAGCTTGGGGAGGGGGGCGAGCGCCCGAGCCGAAATGACATCGGCACCCAAGGGCGGGGCCGTTTCGATGCGTTCGGAAATGGCGTGGGCGTTTAGATCGAGGGTATGAATGCAGGTTCGCAGAAAGGTGGCTTTGCGGAGGTCGCTTTCGATGAGGGTGGTTGAGGTGGATGGGTTTAGGATGGCCGCGACAATACCGGGGAGGCCGCCGCCGGAGCCCAGATCACCCCAAGATGCGGGATTTTGGGCGTGGATGGTGGCGATTTGCACGGAATCGACAATGTGCCGTTGCCAGATATCGTTAAGGGATGCCCGTGAGATCAGGTTAATTTTAGGGGACCACTTTTCGATAAGGGCGACGTAGGCCGCGAGGTGTTCGTATGTTTCACGTGAAACACCGAGGCGATTGAGCGTGGTTTCATGCGGCGTCATGCGCTTTTCTTGCCCAAATCGCGTTTGAGAACGGCCGTGATGAGCAGCAGGGCAGAAGGCGTCATGCCGTCGACACGTGCGGCATGGCCCATTGAGATAGGGCGTCTGGCGCGGAGCTTTTGCTTAAGCTCGGAGGAGAGGCCTTCAACCGCATCGAAATCAAAGCCGTCAGGTATCGTCATCGCCTCATTCCGACGCAATTCCTCAACGTCTTTGTTTTGGCGTTCGATGTAAGTGGCATAAAGCGCATCGCAGCGGACCTGTTCGCCGATTGCGGTGTCGATATCGGCCAAGGAGGGATCAAGGTCACAGACCGTCTCGAAGCTTGCATCCGACAGCGCCAAGACCTCGAGGCCATTGCGCGCAGCTTTGTCGGGGTTCAGTTTAACGCCGGTGTCCGCAATTTGCCGGGCCGTGAACGAACACTTGCGGAGGCGGGTCTTAGCTGTGGCGATATCGTTTTGCTTGCGCGAAAACGCAGCCCATCTGTCTTGGGCGACACATCCGAGATCATAGCCCAATGCGGTAAGGCGTTGATCTGCGTTGTCGGCTCGCAGTGAAAGCCGGAATTCCGCCCGAGATGTAAACATCCGGTAAGGTTCGGTAACGCCGCGGGATACCAAATCATCGATCATGACCCCAATATAAGACGACGAACGGCTAAACGTGACTGGATCGCGGCCCATTGCTTCGCATGCGGCGTTAAGACCAGCAACCAAGCCTTGTGCTGCCGCCTCCTCGTACCCCGTTGTGCCGTTGATCTGGCCCGCAAGGAAAAGGCCAGCGACGCCCTTAAGCTCAAGGGTTTCCGCCAATGCGCGCGGATCGACGTAATCGTATTCAATCGCATAGCCCGGTTGCAAAATATCGGCTTTTTCCAGACCCACGATCGAATGCACATAGTCCCGCTGGACATCCTCGGGCAACGACGTCGAAATTCCGTTGGGATATACGGTCGTGTCGTTTAAGCCTTCCGGTTCAAGAAACACTTGGTGCGAAGATTTATCCGCAAATCGTACGATCTTGTCCTCAATCGACGGGCAATACCGCGGACCCACGCCGTCGATCCGTCCCCCGTACATTGCGGATTTCCCCAAGTTTTTCTCGATAATCTCATGGGTCCGTTCATTCGTATGGGTAATCCCACAGCTTATCTGCCGGGCGGGGGCGGACTTGGACATAAATGAAAACAGCGTCGGGTCTTCATCACCGGGCTGCATCTCGAGCGCTTCCCAATTGATCGTGCCGCCGTCAAGCCGGGGCGGGGTGCCTGTTTTGAGGCGTCCAAAATCCACGCCAAACTCGACCATGCGCTGCGCCAGCATGACCGACGCATCTTCGCCCATACGTCCGCCGGGGTATTGCACCTCGCCGATATGGATCACGCCACGTAGGAATGTGCCCGTCGTTAGAACGACATTCCGCGCCGCAAGCGTGCTTCCGTCGGCAAGAACAACGCCAGCGACACGGCCCTCGGTCCGTAAAAAATCAACCACTTCCCCCGTTTGCACCGTAAGATTGGGCGTTTTGTCGATAATCCGCTGCATCTCGGCCCGGTATCTCTGCCGATCCGATTGCGCCCTTGGCCCTTGCACAGCGGGGCCCTTCTTTCGGTTTAAAAGGCGGAATTGTATCCCGGCATAATCGGCAACACGGCCCATAATACCATCCAGCGCATCAATTTCGCGAACAAGGTGCCCCTTACCAAGGCCACCAATCGCGGGGTTGCACGACATCGTGCCAATGCCATCCCGGGTTAGTGTCACCAAACACACCCGCACGCCCATACGCGCAGCCGCGTGGGCCGCTTCGCATCCCGCGTGGCCGCCACCAACAACAACGACATCAAAGTCAAAATGTTTCACGTGAAACGCTCCTTACTTGCCGATGCAAAAACTTGAGAACACATCATCCAATACATCTTCAATATCTACACGTCCCACCAAAGAATCCACCATCCGCAATGCATACCGCAAATCCTCAGCCAAAAGGTCCGCCCCGTGATCCAACACAGCGAGGTTTTCCTCAACCCGGCACAACGCCACAGCCCCATCCTCGAGCGCCCGACGGTGGCGTTCGCGAATGGCCAATCCCGCAGGGGCAGATTTCTCAGACAGATGCGCCCCAATCACAGCAATCAGATCATCAACGCCAGCCCCCGTGCGCCCAGATATTGCCAGCCCATCGCCATCGCCATCATCCGCCTTGGCCCGCACCACCACCTGATCCTCGGCGCCGTCAATAATGTCCGCACCCTCGGTAAGAAGGATCTGAAGATCAGCGCGCTCTGCCCTGTCAATTCCGCGTTTTATTCCAATGTTTTCAACAACATCCGTGGACTCCCTCAGGCCTGCCGTATCCAACAACGTCACCGCAAATCCCGCGATCTCCATTTGCACTTCGATCACATCTCGTGTCGTGCCGGCAATCTCGGAGGTAATCGCCGCATCCCGCCCGGCCAAACGGTTTAACAATGTCGATTTCCCGACGTTCGGAGCGCCCGTAATCGCCACCTCAAACCCATTGCGAATACGCTCGGCGGCACC
>JALZWD010000072.1 GCA_023300365.1 Flavimaricola sp.
TATTTGGATCCGGCGTCGCTATTGTTTCGTTGGTAAGGGCCAAATCAGGAACCAGAGCCGCCAAAGCTGCGCGGTGCAGATTCAAGGATAACCACCTGATTATTTTGGATTGTGGCCACGGCCAAACCCCGTTGGTTGGTGCCATCGCCAAGCAAACGGAAAATGCCCGCGGTGCCTTGGAAACCTTGCGGTTGCGTCAGAGCCTGACGGGTGAGTGCCGCGGAATTGCCTTGGGCCACAAGGGCACCAACCGCGGCGATACCGTCATAGGCAAGCCCCGCAAGGGGATGCGGCGTATTGCCGTAAGCATTGTTGAAACGGCTCTCAAACACCTGGTAGGGGCCTTGATCGGGGATGGCAAAGACGCCGCCTTGTAGGCCAGGCAAAGCCAAAGTTTGCGCTGTGGTGTCCCAGCGGGTCAGGCCAAAATAGCGCGTCGCAGCAGGGCTCAGGCCGTTTTCTGGCAAAGACGTCGCCAACAAGGGCAGGTCGGCACCAAGGTTGGCTGTTAAAAATACCGCATCTGCATTCGCGCCATTGGTGGCCGCTGCGATGCGCGGTGCCGCAGATAAAATGCTGTCTTGGCTTAACGTATAGCTTTGTGTGCCTGCCAAAGTGCCGCCGCCGGCCTGTAGGGCTGCTTGAATGCTGTCGCGCCCAATTGTGCCAGCAAGGTCATCGGAATGCACGACCATGTAGCTGCGCACGCCATTGCGAACACCATATTGCACCAACCTGTCCGCCGTGTTGCGGAACGTTGGCCCGAGGATAAATACATTGCCCCCGGCGATGTTTGGGTTGTTAGAGAAGGCAAGAATGTTGATCCCAGATCCTGAGATTGCGACCCCGGCCGCGTTGGCCTGTTCGGCACGCAATGGTCCAAGGATAATTTGCGCGCCTTCCGCAACAGCCGTTTGGGCCGCGGTTGAGGCCTGAAGTGGTCCAGACCCGGTTGAATACACCTTAAGGTCAATCGTCACGCCACTCAAATCGGCAATAGCAAGACGTGCCGCGTTCTCGAGGTCGCGCGAAATGACGGCATCGCCAGCATCGCCTGTTCCTTGCGGCACCAAAAGAGCGACCTGAACAGGGGCATTGGGATCGATCGTCGGGCCATCAATTGCCCCACCACCAGTCAATCCAACTGGATCGCAAGCGGCAAGCCACATCATAGAAAAGAGGGCAACAAGACGTGACGCGCTCTGGCGTCTCGTGAGGATACGGTTCAACATAGTGGCGACACTCCCTTTGATCACGCCCGTCATTGGTGAGAAGGACCGCATCGGTGCGGGCACGGTTGGGCGTTTTGATTGGATGCTAGCATAAAGTGCTGCATCAGGGGGTTCTAGAGATGAAATTCGATACCAAGCCCCTTTCCGCTGGGTTGCACTTTGTTTCGACACCCATCGGAAGCGCCAGGGATATGACGTTGCGCGGCCTTGATGTGCTCGCGGGGGCGGCGTTGATCGCGGCCGAGGATACGCGGACGGCGCGAAAATTGATGGATATTCATGGGGTTGCCTTGGATGGGCGCGCCGTGATCGCCTACCACGATCATTCAGGGCCGGGCGCGCGCACCCGTATTGTCGATGCAATCCAAAAGGGTCAGGCTGTTGCATATGTGTCGGAGGCAGGAACGCCACTTGTGGCCGATCCTGGCTTTGTTTTGGGGCGGGCGGTGATCGAAGCGGGCCTTCCGGTCTTTGCGGCTCCGGGGGCTTCAGCGGTCTTGGCGGCCCTAACGGTGTCGGGTCTGCCGACAGACCGCTTTGCTTTTGTGGGCTTTTTGCCCACGACAACATCGCAAAGACACACCGCTATTGCCGAGTTACGAGATCTGGGAATGACGCTCGTTTTCTATGAAAGCCCCAAGCGCGTTAGCGAAATGTTAAGCGATTTGGGACAAGTTCTTGGAGGAGCGCGGCCCGCTGTCGTTTGCCGCGAGCTTACAAAACGTTTCGAAGAGGTGACACGCGGACCTTTGGCTGAGCTTTGCGAAATATTCGCCGACAGGCCAGTAAAGGGTGAAATTGTGGTCCTTGTCGGACCTGCGGGCAAAACCGAAGTGACCGATGGCGATGTTCAAGCGGCCCTCGAGGTCGCGATGAAAAAAGAGCGCGTCAAGGATGCGGCAACTATGGTGTCGGGGGCGTTGGGCTTGCCAAGGCGCCAAGTTTACCAAATGGCGCTTGAAATGGCGAAAGCCGACAAAGATGTGACCTGAGCTGACAAGTGAGCGCATATTGATACGGAAAAAACGCGGAGAGACGGCTTATCAATCGGGTCGCGTTGCCGAAGACATCGTCGCCCGCGCGTACCATAGTGCGGGTAGGGACATTGTTCACCGCAGATGGCGTGGCAAGGGCGGCGAAATCGATTTGATCGCGCGTCAAGGCGACGAGGTCATCTTCATCGAGGTCAAAAAAAGCAAAACTTTTGAACAAGCCGCGTCGCGCTTAGGACGTGCGCAGATGGACCGCCTTTGCGTGGCGGCATGTGAATTTGTTGAAAACGAGCCTTTGGGCCAATTGACGCCAATGCGATTTGATGTGGCCGTTGTTGACGGACAAGGCGATGTTCAAATAATCGAGAACGCCTTCGGAGAAGCCTGAACCAAGGATTGCACCTTACATTGGCATAAGCCATGAAGCGACAACTGAAACGCGAGAGGTGTCCTATGTCGTTACGTGTTGCCATTCAGATGGACCCAATCGGGCCGATTGACATTGATGCCGACAGCAGCTTTCGAATTGCCGAAGAGGCGCAAGCCCGCGGCCATTCGCTGTTTTACTACACGCCTGATAAGTTGGCCTACCGCGAAGGTCGTGTGATCGCGCGCGGCTTTTCTTTGGTAGTGCGCCGGGAAAAAGGCAATCACTTTGAGCTCGGCCCAGAAGTGGAGATCGATCTGACTGAAATGGACGTGGTTTGGCTGCGCCAAGATCCGCCATTTGACATGGGCTACATTACCACCACACATATTCTTGACATGATCACGCCCGACACATTGGTCGTGAATGATCCGTTCTGGGTGCGCAACTATCCTGAAAAGCTTTTGGTTTTGCAATTCCCCGACCTCACACCGCCAACAATGATTGCGCGGGATTTAGAGATGCTAAAGGGCTTTCGCGAGGACCATGGCGATGTGATCCTCAAGCCGCTTTACGGCAATGGCGGAGCGGGTGTGTTCAAACTTGCAAAGGGCGATAGCAATCTTGCATCGCTGCATGAATTATTTAGCGGTATCAATCGTGAACCCTTGATAATGCAGAAATTTTTACCGGACGTCTCCAAGGGTGACAAACGCGTCATTCTTGTTGACGGTGACCCTGTCGGCGCAATCAACCGTGTCCCTGCCAAAGGTGAGACACGCTCCAATATGCATGTTGGTGGGCGCCCAGAAAAAGTTGACCTCACCGATAGAGACCGCGAAATTTGTAGCAGGATCGGGCCCTTGTTGCGCGAAAAGGGCCAGGTTTTCGTAGGTATTGATGTCATTGGCGATTGGTTGACGGAAATTAACGTGACCTCGCCGACAGGTATCCAAGAGCTTGAGCGATTTGACGGGGTCAATATTGCTGAGAAAATCTGGTTGGCGATCGAGGCCCGTCGCGCGTCCTAAACCTCTTTGCTCAACGATTGGCGATAGCTCACAGCCTCCGCGACGTGCGGGTAATGCACGTTCGACGATCCATCAAGGTCGGCAATCGTGCGCGCCACACGTAAAATCCTGTGATACCCGCGCGCCGAAAGACCAAAGCGCTCGGCAACTTTGGTCAAAAGATCACGCCCCTTTTCGTCCGGTGTTGCGATCTCTTCGAGCAGCTGTCCTTCAGCGTCGGCGTTCACGCTCGCTTCTGTTTCTTCAAAACGTTTGCTCTGAATATGGCGGGCGTTGGCCACGCGTTGGGCCACTTGGGCGGTCGTGTCGCCCGAGGCGGGCAGGTCTAGGTCAGTAAAAGCAACCGGAGGCACGTCAACGCGTAGGTCAATGCGGTCCATGAGGGGCCCAGAGATTTTGCCGATGTAGTCCTCGCCGCAATGGGGCACACGGGCGCACGCACGCGATGGGTCTGAAAGATATCCACACTTACAGGGGTTTGCCGCAGCAACCAGCATGAACTTGCATGGATATTTGATATGCGCATTGGCACGGGCGATCACGACATCACCATTTTCAATTGGTTGGCGCAGAGTCTCAAGAACCGTTCGTGGGAATTCTGGAAACTCATCCATGAATAATACGCCATTGTGTGCAAGAGAGATTTCCCCCGGTTTTGCGTTGCGCCCCCCGCCAACTATGGCTGCAATTGACGCGGTATGATGTGGCTCGCGGAAAGGGCGAGCGCGGCTGATACCTCCTTCGTCAATGAGGCCGCAAAGCGATTGGATCATGGATGTATCCAGAGCTTCAGATGCCGACAACGGCGGCAAGATGCCGGGGATGCGGGCCGCCAGCATTGATTTCCCAGAACCCGGCGGGCCCACCATAATAAGGTGGTGGCGCCCTGCCGCCGCAATCTCAAGCGCCCTTTTTGCGCGCTCTTGCCCCTTCACATCGCGAAAATCCCGTCCGTTTGGGGTCACATCAACTTCACCGGGACAAGCGGGCGGGATCGGTTGTGCGCCGGTAAAGTGGCGCACAATCTCGGGAAGATTTGCCGCTCCGATGACTGTCGCCGCATCCACCCAAGCCGCTTCTGGTCCACAGGCCCGCGGACAAAGTAACTGGCGATTTTCACTGGCCGCAGCCATTGCCGCTGGCAAAGACCCAACAACAGGCACAAGGGTTCCATCCAACGACAGCTCGCCCAATGCAACGGTTTGCGCCGCTTGATCATAGGGGATGATTTCGAGCGCGCACAACAGTGCCAAGGCAATTGGTAGGTCAAAGTGCGACCCCTCTTTTGGCAGGTCGGCTGGCGAAAGGTTGATCGTTATCCGCTTTGACGGAAGGGCAATGGCCATCCCCGTCAAAGCGGCGCGCACCCTTTCTTTGGCCTCCGACACCGCTTTGTCCGGCAAGCCCACAACCGCAAACGACGGCAGGCCGGGGGTTATCGCGCATTGGACCTCGACCATGCGGGCCTCAACCCCTTCAAATGCGACCGTATAGGTTTTCGCGACCATCTTACCCCCTCAGAACGTCAGTTAACGGTTTGACGCGGAAGGGTTTAAGAAGGGTTAATTGATCAGTGCCATAAAGCGCGGCCATGCCTCTGGATCCGCAAGGGTCTTGTCGCGGCAAAAGGTGTTGCAAAAACCATAAGTGTTTGCGTCCATCACAAGAAAATCTGTGACGGGTAGGCCCGAATAAGGGCAACTATTGTTGACGGATGGCCCCGCGTTCGTCGCCTTTGCCGCGCGCGTCTTTGGCGCAGGATAGGGACGCCGCTTCAAGGGCTGATCATATACCGTCACCAACCGATTTTCCGCAAGCGCCATGGCCCGCCAACGACGCATTGATGGATGGGCCAATTGCGCTGAAACATAGGTTTTCGCCAAAGGCGAAATAGGCAGACCATAGCCTGCAATTCGCGCGGCTACCGGGGCATAAAAGACATCAGCCAGTGTATACGCCCCCAACAGAAAAGGTCCGCCCGACACGGCGAGCGCACGGCTCCAAATCTGATCCAAATCCGCAAGATCTTTGTTAACTTCGGTTGATGGCACGAAGCCATCCCATCCGGTCTGAAGGTTCATCGGACAGGCATTTCGCAATGCAGAAAAACCACTGTGCATCTCTGCGATCAAACATTGCGCCATGGCTCGCGATGGCCCGGCCTTAGGCAAAAGACCCTTATCGGGAAAGGCTTCAGCAAGATGCCAAGCAATAGAAAGACTGTCGGTAAGGGCGCTGCCATCGGGCGCTATGGCTGCGGGAACAGTGCGCCCACCCGCAAATTCCTCAACCTCCGCGGCAAAGTTTGGTCCATAGATTTCTGTGCGATGTAGTGTGTAGGGAATGTCAAACGCATCAAAAGGCAGCCATCCCCTCAAGGACCATGACGAGTAGCTGCGTTGGCCAATAAGAAGCGCATAGGTCATAATTTTTCTCCTGTCCAAGCAGAAGGTTAGGGCGATGTGGCACACATGTGAAACGACATTTTTTGTGGACAGCCATCAAAAATAGGAATGCTCTAGATCAATCGATTGACGAAATGTTCGACCCATTTTGTTCCGTCAAAATCCAGCCGTGTAAGCGATAGATTGTCAATTTTTTGGCCGATGGCTTGCGCCGGTGTTTGTGCGCGGGCTTGTTGAACTTGTGTCATGATCACGCCGACATGTGCCACAACGACAATGTCGGCATCTGGCAATAACAACGTTTTGACCGCTTCGCCCACTCGGTCCGCAACCATGTTCCAGCTTTCGCCACCGGGTGGTGTAATGTCGCCTGGCGTTTCCCAATAGGCCCGGCTTAGTTCTGGGTGCGTTTCGCTAACGTCCGAGAAATGCTTGCCATCCCACTCACCAAAATTAAATTCGCGAAGCGCAAGGTTATGAGGCAGACGCTTCCGGTCCCCGGCAATGGCATCCGCTGTGGCCGACGCGCGGACCAAATCCGACGACACAACACAGGCGGTGCGAGGCAGAAACGCCGACAGACGCGAGATTGCTGCGGTATCGGATAAATCTGCGGGCACATCTCGCCAGCCAACAAAGGCCTTTTCATGCGTCGGGCCATGACGAATCCACCAAAACCGGGTCATGGCTTCCCCTTTAAAAATTGCGGCAATCCCGCGGTTACGAACACAACCGTTGCACATGCGGCGGCGAATGTTTGGTTAAACTGGCCCTGTATGCCCCGAAACCGGCGTGCCATGGCATTGTCGGGGACGATCCCCATGCCCACTTCGTTTGAGACAATCGTGACCGAGGCTGGACAAGTATCAAGCGCTCTAAGCAATGCTTCTTCAGCGGCCGCGATATTTGCCTCTTTGATCATAAGATTGCTCAGCCAAAGTGTCGCGCAATCGACTAACACAGCTGAACCGCGTGGTGCCTGAGACAAGGCCGAAGCGATGTCATGCGGTTCTTCAATTGTGGTCCAACCCGGCCCGCGCTGCAGGCGATGCTTGTCGATTTTATCTTGCATTTCGGCATCATACGCCTGTGACGTGGCGATATAGATCGGCTCAAGGCCCGTGTCCAAAACCTGCTGCTCGGCGAAGGCGGATTTGCCCGATGCCGCACCTCCAAGAACGAGCGCATGATTTGGAAAGGAATATTTTGCCACGTTTTGATCCAACTGCTCTTTGCCACCGTACCTAATGTGATCGCGCAAAAGACGCAAAGACAGATAGGGGTTTAATAATGGCTTTGGATGGTTACGCAGATCAGGCGATGTCGCGCAAGGCAATGAAAGCTGAGCTTTTGGATGCAGAAACCGAGCTTGCCTTGGCTTATGCTTGGCGTGACCACCGCGATGAGCAGGCGCTTCACCGCCTCATCACCGCTTACATGCGCCTGGCAATTTCAATGGCATCAAAGTTTCGCCGGTACGGCGCACCGATGAATGATTTGATCCAAGAGGCATCGCTTGGGTTAATGAAAGCGGCGGATAAATTTGACCCTGACCGTGGCGTGCGTTTCTCGACCTACGCGGTTTGGTGGATCAAGGCGAGTATTCAGGATCACGTGATGCGCAATTGGTCGATGGTGCGGACGGGGTCCACGTCGTCGCAAAAGTCTCTCTTCTTCAACATGCGCCGGGTCCAGGCGCGGATCGAACGCGAGGCCGAGAAAGAGGGTCGGACCTTGCCCGGCCATGAATTGCGGCGTTTGATCGCCGAAGAGGTCGGCGTGCCGCTGCATGATGTTGAGATGATGCAAGGGCGGTTGGCGGGGTCTGATTATTCCCTGAACGCGACCCAGTCTGCCGAGGATGAGGGGCGCGAATGGATTGATACACTCGAAGACGATAGCGATCAGGCGGCGGAGCGGGTAGAAAACAATCACGATACCGATACGCTGAGACAGTGGCTGCTCGGGGCGTTGAATGCCCTCAATGAGCGTGAGAGGTTCATCGTGCGCGAAAGAAAGCTCCGAGAGGATCCCCGGACCCTCGAAAGCCTTGGCAATGAGCTTGGCTTGTCGAAAGAACGGGTGCGACAGCTTGAAGCCGCAGCGTTTGGAAAAATGCGGAAATCACTGGAAGGGCAAAGCGGTGAGGTTCTAAGTCTTTTGGCATGAGATTGCGGTGGAGTATGAGGTTCCTTGTGCTGACTGACCGAGTTGTTTAGGCTTTGTCCAACATTGGACATGGGTCTAAGATGCTGAAAAATAAACATATCCTCCTCGTTGTTGCCGGCGGTATCGCGGCGTTTAAGGCGCTCGACCTGATCCGGCGCCTACGTGAACGGGGCGCAGAGGTGACACCCGTCTTGACGACGTCGGCAGAAGAGTTTGTCACTCCACTGTCGATTTCGGCGTTAAGCGGGAACAAAGTGTACCGAGATTTGTTTGACCTTACCGCAGAAGCCGAGATGGGACATATTGAGTTGAGCCGCGCGGCAGACTTGATTGTCGTGGCGCCTGCAACCGCAAATATAATGGCGAAGATGGCGCAAGGTCTGTGCGATGATCTTGCCTCAACCCTCCTTTTGGCGACAGACAAAAGGGTGATGGTTGCGCCGTCAATGAATGTTCGGATGTGGGAACACGCTGCAACACAACGCAATGTTGCAACATTGAAAAACGACGGTGTGCTGTTTGTTGGTCCCAATGAGGGCGACATGGCCTGCGGAGAATACGGGCCCGGTCGCATGGCCGAGCCGCTTGAGATCGTCGATGCAATCGAGCGGGCCTTTCAGACCGGTCCTTTGTCTGGCAAGCGCATCTTGGTGACGTCCGGGCCGACACATGAACCAATAGATCCGGTGCGCTATATTGCAAATCGGTCAAGCGGCGCACAGGGCACCGCAATTGCGCAAGCGCTCAACGCACTTGGTGCTGAGGTTGTTTTTGTGACAGGTCCAGCGGATATCGCCCCGCCTAGCGGCGTCGAGGTTCGAAAAGTGCAAACTGCAGGAGAGATGTTGGCGGAAGTTGAAGATGCGCTTCCTTGCGATGCAGCGATTTTTGCCGCCGCAGTGGCCGATTGGCACATCGACGGAGCAAGTGCGTCGAAAATCAAAAAGCAGGCCGGAGCATTGCCCACCCTAAAGTTCGCCGAAAACCCAGATATTTTGGCAAAGGTCAGCAAGATGGGCAAAGGCCGCCCCGGCTTGGTCATTGGTTTTGCTGCGGAGACAGATGACGTAATCGCGCATGCACAAGCCAAACGCGACCGGAAGGGATGCGATTGGATTGTGGCCAATGACGTGTCGCCCGAAACAGGGATCATGGGGGGCGCCGAGAATGCCGTAACAGTGATTTCGGATGCAGGAATAGATCCATGGCCGCGCATGACCAAAAAGCAGGTGGCGGTCCGGTTGGCGCAAAATATTGCCAAAGCACTTGAGGGATGAGCGGGCGAAATGAGTATTTTTGGCAAGATGAGACCCAAGGTGTCGCGTAAATGACGGTTGTTACGGTGGTTTGGGAAACGTGGGCCGATCAAGGACTTGGCCTGCCGACCTATGCAACATCAGGGGCGGCTGGCGCGGACTTGCGGGCGAATTTTGAGGACCGCAAGGCCGTTGAAATTGCCTCTGGCGCGCGCGCATTGATTTCGACTGGCCTTCGTTTGGCCATTCCAGAAGGGTTTGAGATGCAATTGAGGCCCCGCTCTGGTTTGGCGCTTAAGTACGGTGTGACGTTACTCAATAGTCCCGGCACAATTGATAGCGATTATCGTGGTCCGCTGGGGGTTATCGTTGTGAATACAGGTGATGCGCCGTTTGTGGTGGCGCATGGTGATCGGATTTGTCAGGCGGTGGTGGCGCCGGTGACGCAAGCGGTGTTTGAAACCGCGGTAGAGTTAGATCAAACAAAGCGCGGGCAGGGGGGCTTTGGCTCAACCGGGGTTGCCTCGTGATACTTTTGATTTTGCCTTTGATCGTGGTGTGGGGGATTGGTGCTGCGACGGGCGCCCCGATGCGCCAGCGCTATGTTATGATGGCCGTCGTAACCGCGATTTGGGCGGCGATGCAGTTTGCTTTGCCCGCAGGCAATCCGATGCGGGTGGATACAGAGTATTTGGCGCAATCGTTTGTCGGCGGCGGGGTCATCGTGGCCGGGATATGGGGCTATCGACGTCTGTTTGGGCGCATTAAGGCACGGGTAACGCCGGACGTCCAAGCGCCGCCCCGAGGGTTTTCTGGGGCCGAGTTGGATCGATATGCGCGCCATGTGATCTTGCGCGAAATTGGCGGCGTGGGGCAAAAAGCTCTGCGCGAGGCGAAAGTGCTGGTTGTCGGGGCAGGGGGGCTTGGGTCGCCCGCGTTGCAATATCTTGCGGCCGCCGGTGTCGGCACCATCGGGGTCATTGATGATGACACCGTTGAGGCCACCAACCTGCAACGGCAGGTTATCCATACGGATGCGATGATTGATGTACCCAAGGTGCATTCGGCGGCGCAAGCCATGGTGGCGCAAAACCCTTATGTTACTGTGCGCCCCTATCATCGCCGTTTGACCGCAGACATCGCGTCCGAGCTGATTGCGGACTATGATCTTGTTGTTGATGGCTGCGATGATTTTGAGACGCGCTATTTGGTCAATTCTGTTTGCGCACAGGCAGGCGTGCCTTTGGTCGCGGCGGCTTTGACGCAATGGGAAGGGCAGATTTCGGTGTATGATCCGGCGCGAAATGCGCCCTGCTATGCGTGTGTTTTCCCTGAGGCGCCGGCCGCGGGCCTGAGTGCCACATGTGCCGAGGCGGGCGTTTTGGGTCCGTTGCCCGGGGTGGTTGGGGCGATGATGGCCACAGAGGCGGTCAAGGTGATCACCGGGGCAGGTGATCCTTTGCGTGGGCGTATGATGATTTATGATGCGCTTTATGCCGAGGTACGGGTGATTTCTGCCAAACGCCGGGGGGATTGTGCGGTTTGTGGTGGCCTAAACACCGAGGCTGCGTAAGCTCTGCGTAAATACGACTCAACTGGGGAGATATTCGATGAAATATGTACTGACACTTGCGGCCTCTTTGATGGCAAGCGGCGCGGTGGCCGATGGGCATCTGCCCGATATGGGTGGCGCCGAGATCGTGGTGGTGACCGAAAACGCCTATCCGCCGCTCCAGTTTATCGATGCCAGTGGCGATGCTGTGGGCTGGGAATATGACGCAATGGCCGAGATTGCCGCGCGTCTGAACCTGACGGTGGTTTACGAAAATATCTCATGGGACGCGATGATCCCGGCTGTATCAGAAGCTCAGTTTGATATGGGGATGACGGGGATTACCATTCGCGATGACCGCGCCGAAGTTGTCGATTTTTCGGATGCCTATATGACCAGCCAGATGGTGATGTTGGTGCGCGGCGACGAGGCGCGGTTTGACGATGCCGCGGGATTTGCCGCCGATGCGGATTTGTTGATGGCCGCACAACCGGGAACAACCCCGTTTTATGTTGGTGTCTATGAGGTCTTGGATGGCGATGAGGCCAATCCGCGGATTCAATTGATGGAAACCTTTGGTGCCACCGTTCAGGCGCTTCGCTCGGGTGATGTGGATCTGGTGCTGACGGATGGCACGGCGGGCAATGGGTATGTCGAGGCATCGGGTGGGGCGCTTAAGATTGTGGGCACGCCCCTCGGGACCGAAGACTTTGGCTTCATCTTCCCGCGCGGCTCGCAAATGGTCGGCCCGATCAATGCGGCGA
Organism: Flavimaricola sp.; assembly: GCA_023300365.1. Classification (GTDB taxonomy): domain Bacteria; phylum Pseudomonadota; class Alphaproteobacteria; order Rhodobacterales; family Rhodobacteraceae; genus JALZWD01. The sequence continues at coordinate 11,769 of JALZWD010000072.1, forward strand.
TTGCTGACATGGCTGATGATGGCACTCTTGATGAGCTGAATGTGCGGTGGTTTCTTGAATATAAGTTCGGCGAATAAGCCAGACGCAGGGGTATGATACCCACATCCCCAAATGACGACGACTTTCCGTGGTGGTTGGTCGTCGTCGCAGCGACGCTTGCTTGGATGTTCTTTCAGGTGGCGTCGTCCGAGACCTATTCGCAAGTCTTAAACACGTTGTCCAAAGGCATTTGGATCACTGTTCTCGTCACGCTGATTTCATATGCCAGCGCTTGCGCTTTGGGTTTGGCGCTGGCTTTGGGGTCAATGTCGCGGTGGTTGGTTGTGCGGCAATTGTCCCGGCTTTATGTCGAAGTCATGCGCGGTGTGCCGATCATTGTCTTGCTGTTGTATGTGGCTTTCGTTCTGGCGCCAGCACTTGTCATGGCATGGAATTGGCTGGGAAGCTGGTTTGAATGGGAGGTCGCGCGTGGACGCGATTTTCCATTGCTATGGCGTGCCGTGATTGCGCTGACACTGGCCTATGCGTCGTTTCTGGCCGAAGTGTTTCGGGCGGGTTTGCAATCGGTGGATAGCGGACAAATCGAGGCCGCCGAGGCGCTGGGCCTGACGCGGTGGCAGAGGCTGCGGTTTATCGTGTTTCCCCAAGCTTTTCGCACGATCTTACCCCCTTTGGGGAATGACTTTGTGGCAATGGTAAAGGATTCCTCTCTTGTGTCGGTCTTGGGTGTTACTGATATTACCCAATTGGGTAAGGTCACTGCGGCAGGCAATTTTCGGTATTTCGAAACCTATAACGTCGTCGCCCTCGTATATCTGACCATGACCATCGGGCTATCATTGGTTTTGCGACGGTTTGAGCGCCGCATGCGTCGGAACGAGCGGTGAGTTTTGGGCTGCCTCCGGCGGGAGTGCCGGCCAAAAGAAATCTGGGCGTGGTGTCCAACCGCAAACTGTTCTACGCCAATCTCAAAGGAGATTTTTAAATGACCAACCCGTTGCTCGCGCCTTGGAATACGCCGTTCGAGATGCCCCCGTTTGACAAGATCACGGATGCGGATTTTTCTCCGGCTGTGGATGCCGCGATTGATACCGCGCGAGACGCGATTGCCGCCATTACACACAACAAAGAGGCGCCAAGTTTTGCAAATACGATCGAAGCCCTTGAGATTGCAGATGCGCAATTGGGCCGGGTACTTGGGGCATTTTATGCATTGGCTGGGGCCGATAGCACACCTCAAAGAGAGGCCCTGCAACGGGAATTCGCACCCAAGCTAAGTGCCTATGGCTCTGTGATATCATCAAACGTGGCCCTATTTGAGCGCATTGATGATCTATGGACGCGGCGCGATGTTATGGACCTGACGCCTGAAGAGGCGCGCGTGTTGATGCTGACGCGGCGCGGCTTCGTGCGGGCTGGTGCGCAATTGACGGGTGCAAATGCCGAGCGGCTCAAAGAGGTTAAGGCGCGTTTGGCGGTTTTGGGCACGCAATTTATGCAAAATGTGCTTGCGGATGAAAAGGATTGGACCATGGCTTTGTCCGAAGAGGACTTGGCGGGTTTGCCCGACTTTGTGGTGGCAACCGCGCGTGCCGCAGGCGAGGAAAAAGACGCTGGTGGGCCAGTGGTGACATTGTCGCGGTCTTTGATTGTGCCGTTTTTGCAATTTTCTCCGCGCAGAGATTTGCGCCAGCGCGCCTACGAGGCATGGACGGCCCGCGGTGCAAATGGTGGCGAGACCGATACGCGCGGCATCGCGGCCGAGACATTGGCCCTGCGGTCTGAGCGTGCGGCGCTATTGGGGTACGAAAGTTTCGCTGATTATAAGCTTGAGACCGAAATGGCCGGGACACCGGAGGCCGTCCGCGATTTGCTGATGCAGGTTTGGACACCGGCCCGCGCGGCGGCTGAGGCGGATGCCGATGTTCTGGAGGCGATGTTGCTGGCGGACGGGTTTGCCGCCCCGCTAGAGGCTTGGGATTGGCGGTATTATTCCGAGAAACGCCGCGTGGCCGAACATGACCTCGACGAGGCGGCGCTCAAGCCATATTTGCAATTGGACCGGATGATTGAAGCTGCTTTTTCATGTGCAACCCGGCTCTTTGGTCTCGAGTTTCAACCGGTAGACGCGCCTAAATATCACGAAGACGTCCGAACTTGGGAAGTGACCCGTAACGGTACGCACACAGCCCTTTTTGTTGGGGATTACTTTGCGCGCGGTGGCAAACGCTCGGGCGCGTGGTGTTCGGCGATGCGCAGCCAACAAAAGCTTGGCGGTGATATTCGGCCCATCGTTGTGAATGTCTGTAATTTTGCCAAACCGGCGGAGGGATCACCCGCACTTTTGTCTTTTGACGATGCGCGTACGTTGTTTCATGAATTTGGCCATGCGTTGCATCAAATGTTGTCGGATGTGACTTATGAAAGCATTTCAGGCACGTCGGTCGCCCGCGACTTTGTCGAGTTACCAAGCCAGCTTTATGAACATTGGCTTGAGGTGCCCGAAGTTTTGGCCGAGTTTGCGACCCATGCGCAGACGGGCGAAGCAATGCCAGGCGAGATGCTAAAGCGCATGCTGGCCGCGGCGACCTATGACACCGGGTTTAGCACCGTGGAATATGTCGCCAGCGCGCTTGTCGATTTGGCGTTCCACGAGGGGCCGCCGCCGGCGGATCCGATGCAAAAACAGGCCGAGGTACTCGAACAGATTGGCATGCCGCATGCCATCCGTATGCGCCACGCAACGCCGCATTTTGCGCATGTGTTTGCGGGCGACGGATATTCTTGCGGCTATTACTCGTACATGTGGTCTGAAGTCATGGACGCGGATGCATTTGCTGCGTTTGAAGAGGCCGGGGACGCGTTTGATAGCGGTCTTGCCGCGCGGCTTGAGGACACTGTGTTATCGTCTGGTGGGTCGGTTGATGCGGCCGAGCTTTACAAAGCGTTTCGTGGGCGTTTGCCGGGGGTCGAGGCGCTGCTTAAGGGGCGGGGCTTGGCCACCGCTTAGGACTTTATTCGCGGGTCTCATCGGGCATGACGCCCCAAAGGGCTTCTTTTTCGGCCCAACCGCGATAGCCGCCCGATGAGACTTCGCACCACTCGATCGAGCATTCGCCAAGCCGCGCGATGACGCCAACTTCAAAAATGGCTTCTTGGGGGGCGGCAAGGTCAGGTCGGGTATAGATTGCCAACATGTCTTCTTCGATCAAAACGGTCCGCGTGCCCGACAGCAATGCATAGTGCACCCAACCGCCTAGGCCCTCTCGGTCTGAAACGCGCCGCCAATGGCCATATTCCGCCGTCACTTGAAGAGGCATGCCGCGCCGCAGGTAGACCCAATCAATTCGGTGCGAGAGCGAGGGTCCGCGGCGCACATTACCCTCGTCGGTTTTTAACGACACAAATCGCGGCAGGGGCAGGTTGGTTTCTGGCCCAAGGATCGGTCCGATAACGGCTGCGGGCTCAATCTGACGAAGGGGTGTCGGCTCAATCGCGAGCGCTATGTCCGGCGGTGCGATGGCAGAGGCGGCTGGTATGACATGTGTGGGCCTAATTTGCGGGCGCAATTGTTCGGCCCACGCGGGGCAGGCCACGGCCATTGCCACGGCAATGCCGGTAAGAACCGATTGAATTGTCACGCCTATTTCGCCCTATAACTGCCGATGGTTAAGCGCGATGTTCTTGTGCGTCGCGTCTCATGTTGTCATTCTGGGCCAAAGTGCGGTGCAAGTTCAAGTCGGGAGACACCAAGATGCCAAGCAAACGCCTGAGTGTTGTTGTCACGCGACGGTTGCCCAAGCCGGTCGAGACCCGAATGCAAGAATTGTTCGATATGCGCCTACGCGAGAGTGATGTGCCTATGGACCGCGCCGAATTGGTCACAGCGGTTCAGGATGCCGATGTTTTGGTTACAACGCTGAGCGACCAAATAGATGCCGGAGTGCTGGGCCAGGCAGGCCCGCGTCTCAAAATGGTTGCAAATTTTGGCGCAGGTATCGACCACATCGATGTGGCAACGGCCCGTCAACGCGGCATTCTTGTGTCCAACACGCCCGGTGTGACCACCGAAGATACTGCCGATATGACGCTGGCGCTTATCCTTGCGGTCTTACGGCGGATACCCGAAGGCCTGACCGAGATGCAATCGGGTGGCTGGGATGGTTGGCGGCCAATGGCAAACTTGGGCGGTCGGGTTGGTGGTCGGCGTCTGGGAATTTTGGGCATGGGCCGGATCGGGACGGCCGTTGCGAAACGCGCGGCTGTGTTTGGAATGTCGATCCACTATCACAACCGCCGCCGCCTGAGGCCGGAGGCCGAGGCAGAGGTTGCCGCAACCTATTGGGAAAGCCTTGATCAAATGCTGGCGCACATTGATGTCTTGTCGATCAACTGCCCGCACACACCGTCGTCGTTTCATTTGCTCAATGCGCGTCGCCTTCAGCTTATGAAACCCGAGGCCGTGATTGTGAATACATCGCGCGGCGAGGTGATTGATGAAAACGCGCTGACGCGGATGATCCGCGCGGGATCACTGGCTGGTGCCGGGCTTGATGTCTACGAGCGCGGCGCAGAGGTAAATCCGCGCCTGCGCGAGCTCCCCAATGTGGTCCTTTTGCCGCATATGGGGTCCGCAACCGTCGAGGGCCGGATTGAGATGGGCGAAAAAGTCATCATCAATATCAAGACCTTCGAAGATGGCCACAGGCCCCCCGACTTGGTTGTTCCCGGCGTGATGTAGCGGCGCCTACTGAGGCCACCTGGGTGGCAAAAGACCCAAAGTCAATCCGGCTTCAACGCGCGGCATATATTGCTTCATGCTATGATGTGGCCAAATATCGGTCTGGTCCTTGGGCAAGAATTTTTCCGAACCGACCCATTTGTAAAACCCATCCTTATCCGGCAGTTTTGGGGGGAGCCAAAAGTAATGGCCGGGCATAGGTAATGAACCGATAAAACCTGCGCCACCGCATCATACATACGCCGCGCGGCACGTTTCAGAGACGTTCGAGACGTAATGAATCGCGCAAGTCCCGCCATGGTTGTGAAGGTTTAACTGCTCGATTTTGCGCGTCTGTCGGTTTTGGTCCGTGACGTGTCGGCTGGTTCTCGCGTTTTTTGCGCGGCTAGGTAAACCTATGACAACGAATGTTGTTGGAGCCTTTTCATGTCCTCACCTGCAAAAACCACCGTCAAAGCGCTTGTTGTTGGCGGCGGCGCTGTCGGCACCTCAATTGCCTATCATCTGGCTCGGGCTGGGTGGGATGACGTGATGCTGTTGGAACGCGACGAGCTAACCTCTGGCTCTACTTGGCATGCGGCAGGTTTGCTGCCCTTGTTTAACATGTCGTTTGCAACGACCCATATCCATAAATACTCGGTCGATTTTTATAAATCCCTCGAAGAGGAGACAGGGCTGAACGCGGGCTTTGCCGTTGTCGGCAATCTGCGGATGGCGCAGACAGACGAGCGTATGGACGAATATATGCTTTATGCATCCACCGCCGAGACCTGTGATGTCCCCTATGTTTGGATGACGCCCGACGAGATTAAGGCCAAGTGGCCTTTGATCCGTACCGATGATCTTAAGGGGGCTCTGTATCATCACACTGACGGTTATATAAATCCCGCCGATGTGACGATGGCGATGGCCAAAGGGGCGCGGCAACGCGGCGTGATGATTGAGCGGCGCTGGCAGGCGGATGGTTTTGAATGGGACGGCAACCATTGGCACGTGACCTGCACCAAAATGGTGGAAAAGGGCGGCAACCTTGTGGCCTCGGACGAGCAGGTGGTGATCAAGGCCGAACACGTCGTAACCGCCAGCGGCAACCACGCCCAGCGCACTGCGAAAATGTTGGGTATCAAGATGCCCGCAATTCCGGTTGAGCACCAATTTATCGTTATGGACCAGGATCCTGCGCTGGTGGATTACCGCGCCGAGGGGCACGCCGAACATCCGGTTATTCGCGACGCAGATGCACAGTCTTATGTCCGCGAGGAACGCGGCGGTTGGATCTTGGGCGTGTACGAAAAGACCGCTCCCGCCCGCTTTGAACATGGCGTCCCCGACAGCTTTCGCGCCGATCTGTTCCCCCTCAATCTTGAGCGGATCGAAGAGCAATATATGGCCATGATCCACCGCATTCCGTCTTGCGAAGAAAGCGGCCTCAAGGATGATTTTAACGGTCCGATTTGCTATACGCCCGATGGCAACCCGCTCGTGGGGCCTGCACCGGGTCTGCATAATATGTGGCTCGCCGAGGGCTTTTCTTTTGGCATCACTGCGGCGGGCGGAACCGGCTATTACCTTGCGCAAATGATGGTGGAGGGCGAGGCCGAGATCGACATGGCAAGCCTCGATCCTAAACGGTACGGCGATTGGATGACGACCGAGTTTGCGGCACGCAAAAACGAAGAGTGTTACGACCACGTTTATATCCTCCACCACCCTGACGAAGAGCGCCCCGCCTGTCGCCCGCTGCGCACGTCGCCTGCCTATGATCGACAGTTGGCGCGCGGTGCGCAATTTGGCTTTGTAAATGGCTGGGAGCGGCCCAATTATTTTGCGCCCATGGGGTTCAACGACCAAGACAGCCGCTCTTTTCGGCGTGGCGGTTGGTGGCAATATGCGGTGGAAGAGGCCCGTGCAATCCGCGAGGGCGTTGGCCTTATCGATGCAACCGCCTTTACAAAACACCGTCTTCACGGGCCGGGGGCGGCGGCGTTTCTGGATTGGTTCACGTGTAATAAGCTGCCCAAAACCGGGCGCATTAACCTGACCTACGCGCTGACGTCCCATGGCACCACGCGCACGGAATACACCATCGTTCGTCTGGCCGAGGATGATTTTTATCTGGTCAGTGCGGGTGCATGGCACGCCTATGACCAGGATTTTCTTTACAAAGCGATTGCTGAAAAAGAACCGTCGTTCGGCCGGATCAACGCCGAGGACGTGACCACCAAATGGGGCGTTTTTGCGATTGCGGGCCCGAAATCACGCGATGTTTTGAAAAGCATCATCAGTGACGCTGACCCCGAAACCGCCCTGTCGAACAAGCGGTTTCCGTGGCTATCGGCAAAACAGATTGAGCTTGGCATGGTGCCCGTCAATGCGATCCGCGTGGCCTATACTGGCGAGTTGGGGTGGGAATTGCATCACCCAATGGAAATGCAAAACCACCTGTTTGATTTGCTTGAAAAAGCGGGCGAACCTCACGGAATGAAACTGGTGGGCGCGCGGGCGCAAAATTGGTTGCGCCAAGAGAAATCCTACCGCGCGTTTGGCACCGAGCTTGGCCGTGACGCCACACCGCTTGAGGCGGATTTGCCGCGGTTTGTGAATATGGACAAGGACTACCACGGCAAAGAGGCGATGGTTGCCAAGGGCATCCGGTCAAAATGTTGCACCTTGCTGATTGATGGGCCTGCCGACGCCGATCCATGGGGCCGCGAGGCGCTCTATCATGGCGGCACTCGCGTGGGGCGTCTGACCTCGGGCGGCTATTCCGTGGCATTTGGTAAATCCATCGGCATGGGCTA
>JALZWD010000073.1 GCA_023300365.1 Flavimaricola sp.
CAACCTCAAGATCATCATGAAAATTTGGGGGCAGGGCGTATCTGGCCACATTCTTGTGTATTTGCTACCTCAACGTCACCTACCGAGGGTCGCTGGTGTGTCAAACAATGTCGAAATTCGACGTCGCATTTGGTGTCATGAATCGTAGAAATGAATGAAGCAAACACGCAGGGAGGCGGACGAATCAAATGGCAGACGTCACAATTGTCTATTGGCGCGACATCCCCGCTCAGGTCATCGTGGGCAAAGGCCGACGCGGACACAAAATCCAATTGCATGAACGGTTTGAACAGGCCATCGATCGCGCTGCGATGAAATCGGGCGCCGCCGAAACCGATGACTACCTCGCCGAATGGCGCAAAGCCCCGGCCTATTCCGTCGACGGTGATGACGCCGAGGTTGCCGCCGCAGAGGCCGCGCGCCTCGAGGCCGAATACGACAAAGACCGTCTCAAAACCCTGATCGACAACGACGGCCGCGCCGCGTGACCCCAAGCCTCAAGGATACCCTCATGTCCCTTTTGCCCTTCCGCAAAAAAGCCCCCGACGGCCCCGTCACACCCGACGCCCAAATCGAGGCATTCTTAAACGGCTTTTCCATCGAAATAATGCCGCGTACCGCCGAAAAGGTCGAGGATTTCAAAGCCATCCTGCCCGCAGGCACACGCGTCTACATCGCCCACATCGAAGGCACGCCAATCGAGGATATGGTCAAAACCGCCAAACGCCTCGCCGACGACGGCTTTCCTGTCATGCCGCATTTCCCGGCGCGTATCATCAAGGATCGCGCCACGCTCGCCGATTGGATCTCCCGCTACCAAGGCGAAGCGGGCGTTGACCAAGCTCTCCTCCTCGCGGGCGGCGTGGCCACACCCCACGGCGATTACCACTCCTCGATGCAACTCCTCGAATCCGGTGCGTTCGGTGACGCGGGCTTCAAACGTCTCCACGTCGCGGGCCACCCCGAGGGCAACAAAGACATCGACCCCGACGGCTCCACCAAAAACGTCGCCGACGCCCTGCGTTGGAAGCAAAAATTCTCCGAAACCTCCGACGCACACATGGCGCTGGCCACGCAGTTTTGCTTTGAGGCGGGCCCGGTCATCGAATGGGCCAACGCGCTCAAGGCCGAAGGCATCACTATCCCAATCCACATCGGCGTCGCGGGACCGGCCAAGCTGCAAACTCTGATCAAATTCTCCATCGCTTGCGGCGTCGGCGCATCGCTCAAAGTGCTGCAAAAACGGGCCAAAGACGTCACCAAACTCCTGCTGCCCTACGAGCCAAACGAGTTCATCGCCGAGCTCGCCGCGCACAAGGCCGCCAACCCCGACTTCAATATTCAAAGCGTTCACTTCTTCCCGCTGGGCGGGATCAAAACCAACGCAACGTGGACACAAACACATGGGGGTGCTTCCGGCACGCCTTTGGCGGCTTCGGCCTGATTTAGGATTAACAATGACCCGTACCATCATCGAATCTAAGACAAAAACAACGGTAATGGGTTTTGACGAACCCTTCTGCGTGATCGGCGAACGGATCAATCCCACTGGCCGCAAAATCCTCAACGAAGAGCTCGAGCGCGGTGATTTCTCCCGCGTTGAGGCCGACGCATTGGCCCAAGTGGCCGCTGGTGCCAACATCCTCGATATCAATTCTGGTGCCGTTTTCTCCAACAAAATGGGCGAAGACCCACGCTACGCGGACAACAACTTTGTTGAGCCGACCTTGATGAAAGAACTGGTCGAGCGCGTCCAAGCGATCACCGATTGCCCCTTATGCATCGACAGCTCGGTTCCCGGCGCGCTTGAAAATGGCCTTGCCGCCGCCGAAGGGCGCCCGCTGCTGAATTCCGTCACAGGCGAAGAAGAACGCCTCGAATTGGTCCTGCCATTGGTCAAAAAATACAACGTCCCGGTGGTCGCCATCTCCAATGACGACACAGGCATTTCCGAAGACCCCGACGTGCGCTTTGCCGTCGCCAAAAAGATCGTCGAACGCGCCGCCGACTTTGGCATTCCCGCACATGACATCGTGGTTGATCCGCTCGTTATGCCAATCGGCGCGATGGGCACCGCGGGCCTTCAAGTTTTCACCCTCGTACGCCGCCTGCGCGAGGAACTGGGCGTCAACACCACATGCGGTGCGTCGAACATCTCGTTTGGCCTGCCCAACCGCCACGGCATCAACAACGCCTTTTTGCCCATGGCCATGACTGCGGGGATGACCTCCGCCATCATGAACCCTGTCGCTTTGCCCATCGGTCCCAAAAAACTGGCCGAGAAAAAGGCCGAAGTGCTGGCTGCGGGCATCATCCTGCCCGAGGACATGGACGACGAAACCTTTGTGACGCTCTTTGGTATGGGCAGCACCAAGCCCAAAGCAGGCAAAGAAATGGAAGCAATCCGCGCCGCCAACTTTCTGACCAACAACGACGAAGGCGGCGGCCAATGGATCAGCTTTAACCGCGCGCCAGTCAAAGAAGGCGAAGGCCGGCAACGTCGCGGTGGCCGCAGACGCAGCTAGGTCTTGCGTTTTGGGGCGCTGCAGGCGTAAATCCCCAAATGGCCAATCCACCCAAGAAAAAGAACAATTCCGGACGCGGACAGCGCGATTTGACCGTCAAAGTCAAATCCGCCAAAGGCCGTAAAATCGGGTCGACACTCTGGCTGCAACGCCAGCTCAACGATCCCTACGTGACCAAGGCCCGCAACGAAGGCATGCGGGGCAGGGCGGCGTATAAGATACTGGAAATAGACGACAAATATCGATTTCTTCTGCCCGGTGCACGGGTTGTCGATCTCGGCTGTGCGCCGGGCGGCTGGCTTCAGGTCGCGGTGCCGCGCATCAATTCACTTGGCACACGCAAAGGCAAGGCGCAGGGCCGCATCATTGGCCTTGACCTGCAAGAGGTCGAGCCGATCCCCGGCACCGAACTCCACGTCCTCGACTTTATGGAAGACGACGCCGATCTTCAGGTAAAACAATGGCTTAACGGCCCCGCCGACGTGGTAATGTCCGACATGGCCGCCTCTGCATCTGGCCATAAACAAACCGACCACCTGCGCATTATGGCGCTGTGCGAAGCCGCCGCCTACCTTGCCTTCGATGTCCTCGTTGAGGGCGGCACATTCGTCGCCAAAGTCCTCGCGGGCGGCGCAGAAGGCGAGCTTCAAGGCCTGCTGAAACAGAAATTCAAAAAAGTATCCAACGTCAAACCCCCCGCATCCCGCTCGGATTCCTCCGAGAAATTTGTGGTTGCCCAAGGGTTTCGAGGCAACTCCGCGACGTAAAACAAAAGGCGCCCCCATGACCCACATTCTCGCAATCGACCAAGGCACCACATCCACACGCGCCATGATCTTTGACAGCGACATGGGGATCACGGCCGTCGCCCAACAAGAATTCACCCAACATTTCCCGCATTCCGGCTGGGTCGAACACGACGCCAATGAAATCTGGGACACCGTCCTCGCCACCTGCAAAGACGCGTTGAAAAAAGCGGACCTCACCGCCTCAGATATCGCCGGTATCGGCATCACCAACCAACGTGAAACCGTCGTCGTCTGGGACAAATCCGGCAGGCCAATCCACAACGCCGTCGTCTGGCAAGACCGCCGCACCGCCGATCTGTGCGCCACATTGCGCGACCAAGGATTTGAAGAAGAGGTCACCGCCAAAACCGGCCTCCTGATGGATCCCTACTTTTCGTCAACCAAACTAAAATGGGTGCTCGACACCGTCGACAGCGCCCGCCAAAGGGCCGAAAACGGCGAGATCTTGTTTGGCACAATCGACAGCTACCTGATCTACCGCCTCACAAATGGCGCGCGCCACGTCACCGACGCAACCAACGCCGCCCGCACCATGCTCTACAACATCCACGATGGCGCATGGGATCAGGGCATCTGCGAACGCCTCGACATCCCAATGAAGATGCTCCCGCAAGTGCTTGATTGCGCGGCCGATTTCGGCACCACTGATCTGCTCGGCGCGCCCATCCCCATCCTCGGTGTCGCGGGCGACCAACAGGCCGCCACCATCGGTCAGGCCTGTTTTGCCCCCGGCATGCTCAAATCCACCTACGGCACCGGCTGCTTTGCGCTCCTGAACACAGGCGACACACCCGTGCGCTCCTCCAACCGCTTGCTCACCACCATCGCCTACCAATTCGATGGCAAACCCACCTACGCCCTCGAAGGCTCGATCTTCATTGCCGGGGCCGTGGTCCAATGGCTCCGCGACGGTCTGGGCGTAATCAAAGACGCCTCCGAAACCCAAGCCCTCGCCGAAAACGCCGATCCAGAACAAGAGCTCTACCTTGTGCCCGCCTTCACCGGCCTCGGCGCCCCGCATTGGGACCCACACGCCAGAGGTGCCGTCTTCGGCCTCACACGCAATTCCGGCCCCGCTGAATTTGCACGCGCCGCCCTCGAAAGCGTTGGCTTCCAAACCCGCGACCTGCTGGAGGCAATGCAAGCCGACATGGGCATGCCCGGCGATGCGGTGTTGCGCGTCGATGGCGGCATGACGGCGAGCGATTGGTCGATGCAATTCCTTGCCGATATCCTCGATGCGCCCGTTGACCGCCCCACAGTGCTCGAGACCACCGCCCTCGGCGTCGCATGGCTCGCAGGCTCCCGCGCGGGCCTCTATCCAAACCAACAAGAGTTCTCCAAAACTTGGGACCTCGACCGCCGCTTTACCCCCAAGATGAACGAACAAACCCGCGCCCGCCGCTTCCAAGGGTGGCAAAACGCGATTGGCCGCACACTAAGCGCCTAAGCCCCGATTTCTTTTGGCCATCACCTCCCGCCGGAGGCATCCCAAACT
>JALZWD010000074.1 GCA_023300365.1 Flavimaricola sp.
GCTGATGCGCTCGCCGCCCGTCAGCACCTGCGCGCCCCCGGCGACGGCTTCCGCGACCCATGCCTCGACGCGATCCACCTCACGGGGCAGGATCAGCGGCCCCGCCTCGGTCGCCGCATCGGTGGGGTCGCCGACCTTCAGGTTTTCGACGGCAGAGACGAGCGCCGCGTTGAAGGCATCGACCGCGACCGCGCCTACTTTGTGGGCGGCGATCCCGCGGTGCAAATCCGGGTGGATCGGTCGGCCCAAGGGGATGCCATCGCCCTCGAAGACGCGGTGCGCGAAACCGCGCGCGAAATGGAAGCGGGCCTGCCGCAGGGTGTCACGATCAATCTGGTCAACAGCCGCGCCGAGGTGATCTCCGGCCGTCTCGCTTTGTTGCTGGATAACGCGGCGACGGGCCTTGCCCTCGTGGTGGCGTTGTTGTTCTTGTTTTTGTCCGCACGCACCGCGTTTTGGGTGGCCATGGGCATTCCCGTCGCCCTTTTTGCAGGCATCGCGGTGATGTATGCCTTTGGCCTGACGATCAACATGATCTCGCTCTTTGCGCTTATCATTACCCTTGGGATTGTCGTGGATGATGCCATCGTTGTGGGCGAACATGCCGACGACCGCGCCCGCCGCTTTGGCGAAGACCCGGTCACCGCGGCCGAAAACGCGGCCAAGCGGATGTTCACGCCTGTGTTCTCGGCCACGATCACCACCGTCATCGCGTTTTTTGGTCTGGTGGTCATTGGCGGGCGGTTTGGCGATCTGATCTCGGATATCCCTTTCACCGTGGTTGCCGTGCTGATTGCCTCGCTGGTTGAATGTTTCTTGATCCTGCCCAACCACCTGTCGCACGCGGTGGGGCGCGGCGAGGCGTGGTATGATTTTCCCTCGCGCCTGACCAATCGCTTGTTTGATTTCATCCGCGAAAAGATGTTCCGCCCGCTCATGGCCGGGGTGATTGTGTTTCGCTATCCGGTGCTGGCGCTGGCTTGTGTGATCCTCGCCAGCCAAGTGGCCCTGTTTATGCGCGGCGACGTGCAATGGCGGTTTTTCTCCGCCCCCGAACAAGGCACGATCACCGGCAATTTCGCTATGCTGCCCGCTGCCACGCGCGAAGATACCCAAGCGATGATGCAAGCCATGCAAACCGCCGCCGAAACCGTTGGCGCCGAGTTTGAGGCCGAACACGGCATCAACCCCGTCGATTTTGCCATTGCCCAAATCGGCGGCAATGCCGGACGACCGATCTCTGGTTCGGACACCAAAGAAACCTTTCAGCTGGGTTCAATCCAAGTCACCTTGATTGATGCCGACAGCCGACCCTATTCCTCGGGCGCCTTCACCCGCGCCCTCCAAGACGCCATCGTACAACACCCCCTCGCCGAAACCGTCAGCTTCCGCTCCTTTGGCAGCGGTCCGGGCGGCGATGATATCTCGGTTCAGTTATTCGGCGCCGACCCCGAGGTGCTTAAGGCCGCCGCAGAGGCGCTCAAAACCGAGTTTGGCCAATTTGGCGAAGTGTCGGGCGCAGAAGACAGTCTGGGCTATGACAAAGAAGAACTGATCCTTGAGCTTACTCCCCAAGGACAGGCTTTGGGCTTTACCATCGACGGGCTGGGCCGCACCTTGCGCAACCGCCTCAACGGGATCGAGGCCGCGACATACCCCGACGGTTCGCGCAGCGCATCGATCCATGTGGAATTGCCCGATGGCGAACTCACCGCCGATTTCCTCGATCGCACCCAAATGCGCGCGCCCAATGGCATCTATCTGCCGCTCGCCGATATCGTCACTGTCGATAGGCGCACCGGGTTTTCCACCGTGCGCCGCGAAAATGGCGTGGCCCTCATCAGCGTCACCGCCGATATGTCCGATGATGATGCCGAACGCGCCGCCGATATCATCACCATCATTTCCGATGATATCCTGCCCCGCATCGAAAGCACTTATGGCGTCGGCACCAGCATCTCTGGCCTGTCCGAACAAGAACGCTCGTTCTTGAACGATGCCCGCACCGGCCTCACCCTCACACTCATCGGCATCTACCTCACCTTGTCGTGGATCTTCAGCAGCTGGACACGCCCCGTTGTGGTTATGTCGATCATCCCCTTTGGCCTTGTCGGCACGATCTATGGCCACCACGCATGGGATGTGCCGCTGTCGATGTTCTCGGTGGTGGGTATGCTGGGCATGATCGGTATCATCATCAACGATTCCATCGTGCTGGTCACAACCATCGACCAACACGCCAAAACCCGCGGGCTGTTTCCCGCGATCATCGAAGGCGCCGCTGACCGTTTGCGCCCGGTGTTCCTCACCACCGCCACCACTGTTTTGGGCCTCATGCCGCTGCTTTACGAACGCTCAAACCAGGCCGAGTTCCTCAAACCTACCGTCATCACGCTGGTCTACGGTCTCGCCTTTGGCATGGTGCTTGTCTTGCTTGTGGTGCCCGCAATCATGGCATTGCAAGAAGACGTGGCCAAACAAACGGCCTCTGCAAAACGCGCTTTGCGGTCTGGCAAACTGGGGGCGGTGCTTCCGGCGGGCTTTGGTGGCTTGGCGGCGCTGGGCTTGTTTGGCGCACTCATTTTCCCGCTGATCTGGCAGGGCGCACCTTGGCCTGAACTGGTCGCCTACCTGCCAATGCTCGAAGGGGGCTTTATGCCCGCCTTTGGTATTTTTGCCGCGGCTTTGGCCGTTGTGCTCCTCGCGACCTATTTCATCGCGGGCGTGGCCACAGGCATTGGATCGGCTAGAGGCCGTCGCAGACGGGCCGTCGCAGCAGAGGTATTGGCCGAAGGGGCCTAGCTCCCCCGGTAAAGCAGCGCCGCACAGACAAACCAAACCGTCCACTAAGGCAGCGTGACGCAAGCAATGATAACGACCGGCATATGCATGCCCCTTGGCTCCTTCATAGGGTTGATGAAACACGGCTAGGCTAAACTGATCGGCCTAGATATTCGGCAAATTGGGCAACGCCACGGATTGACAGGCCCGCGGCGTCCTATGAGTGTCCGCCCAATCGTGTCCAAGGAGCCTCCCATGACCACGCCAACAAAAATGTCCGGCATCGTTCTCAATGGTCACGGCGGCCCCGAAATGCTCGAGTGGCGCGACGATATCCCCGTGCCCACACCCGGCCCACGCGACGTCATCATCCGCGTCGGTGCCGCAGGCGTGAACAACACAGACGTCAACACGCGTACCGCATGGTACTCCAAGGGCGACGCTGACGCCGACGACGCCTCATGGTCGGGCACACCGCTCACGTTCCCGCGCATCCAAGGCGCGGACGTTTGTGGCGAAATCGTTGCCGTCGGCCCAAACGTCGACCCATCCCGTCTCGGCGAGCGCGTCTTGATTGAGCCATGCATCCGCCAAGCAAACGGGGAAACGCTTGGCATGCCATGGTACTTTGGCTCCGAATGCGACGGCGGCTTTGCGCAATACACACGCGTCGCCGCACGCCACGCACATGCCATCAAAAGCGACCTGACGGATACCGAACTGGCCTCCTTCCCCTGCTCCTATTCCACTGCGGAAAACATGCTCACACGCGCCGACGTTCAAGAGGGCGAGACGGTGCTTGTCACAGGCGCCTCCGGCGGCGTCGGCTCGGCCACCGTGCAATTGGCGCAGGCCCGCGGTGCCAAAGTCATTGCGATCACAAGTGCCGCAAAGGCCGCGGCGCTTATGGATTTGGGTGCGATCAAAACGCTGGATCGTCACGATGATCTTATGGAAACGCTTGGCGCAAGCAGTGTTGATGTTGTGATCGATCTGGTCGCAGGCCCACAGTTCCCTGGGCTGCTCGATGTCTTGCGTTCCGGCGGGCGTTACGCCGTTGCGGGGGCCATCGGTGGTGCGCTGGTCGAATTGGACGTGCGCACGCTCTACCTCAAGGATCTCAGCTTTTTTGGCTGCACCGTGCTTGAGCCACAGGTTTTCGCCAATCTCGTTGGCCGGATCGAGCGCACTGAAATCCGCCCCTTGGTCGCCGAGACCTATCCGCTGCGCGAAATCACACAGGCCCAGAGTGCCTTTACGCAGAAACACCACATCGGAAAAATCGTGCTTGAGGTCGGCTAGGATCCGGTCTTTGAAACCTTAAGAATGTCTTAAAATTTTATTTATCGTTTGGATTCAATATCTTAGATATATGTCCAACCTTGGACACTCATTCAGACAGCAAAACATCGACCACCGCGAGGGCATTTTCATCGGCCCAGTTTGCCTCCCCCTGAAGCCGCGCGATCTCAACTCCATTACGATCCAAAATCAACGTCGCAGGCAGGCCCAAGACCCCCATTTCCCGCGCCAATTCTTGCCGCGGATCACGATGAAGCGGCAGGTTATCAACCCCGATTTCGTTGAAAAAGGCGACCATCGCAGGCGGCGGATTTCGCCCCGTCGCGATCGTGACCACCTGAATATCATCGCCGCCCACCTGTTCTTGAAGCGCCGCAAGATGCGGCATTTCATGCCGACAAGGCGCGCACCACGTGGCCCAGAAATTGAGGACGACAATCTGCCCTTCATAGGCATCCAACGTCATCTCAGACCCATCAACCGCCAGAAAAGCCGCCTCAGAAGTGCGGCTCGGATCGGAATGCACGACCAATTTTCGCATATCCCCGGCCCGCACATCCGACAACGCCGCGAGATCCTGCGCAGCACCCGCATTTGCACCCACCATCAGTGCCGTATAAAGAGCCGCCAAGCCAAAATTCCGCATATTCCCTCCAAGGACAATTCCCATGACAAAATCCGCGAATACAATGTGGGGCGGACGGTTCGCCGCTGGACCAGACGCGATCATGGAGGCAATCAACGCCTCGATCGGGTTTGACCAACGCTTGGCCGCCCAAGACATCGCAGGGTCACGGGCCCACGCGGCCATGTTAGCTGCCTGTGGTATTATCTCAGATACAGATTCCGAAGCCATCGGGGAAGGCCTGCTCACGGTCTTGTCAGAGATTGAAGCAGGGGACTTCGCGTTTTCCACGGCGCTTGAAGACATCCACATGAACGTCGAAGCGCGCCTCAAGGAGGTCATTGGCGAGCCCGCCGGGCGGCTTCACACAGGCCGGTCCCGCAACGATCAGGTCGCCGTCGATTTCCGCCTTTGGGTGCGCGATCAATGCGACGCCGCGGATGCGGCCTTGGCCGAACTGATGCGGGCCTTGCTTGGACAGGCCGAAGCTGGGGCGGAGTACGTCATGCCCGGTTTCACACATTTACAGGTGGCTCAGCCCGTCACATGGGGCCACCATATGCTCGCCTACGTCGAGATGTTCGCCCGGGATCGTTCGCGGTTGGCCGACGCCCGCAAACGGATGAACTTCTCGCCGCTCGGCGCCGCTGCGTTGGCTGGCACGTCCTTTCCGATTGACCGCCACATGACCGCCAAAGCCCTTGGATTTGACGGACCAATGCCCAATTCGCTCGATGCGACATCCGACCGGGACTTTGCCCTCGAATTCCTCGCCGCCAGCTCGATCTGTGCGATGCACATGTCCCGCTTGGCTGAAGAGCTGGTGATCTGGTCTTCGGCCCAATTTCGGTTCGTAAAAATGTCGGATCGTTGGTCGACCGGATCAAGCATTATGCCGCAAAAGCGTAATCCGGATGCTGCCGAATTGATCCGCGCCAAGATTGGGCGGATTTTCGGGGCCAATGTCGCGTTGATGACGGTGATGAAGGGGCTTCCGTTGACCTATTCCAAGGACATGCAGGAAGATAAAGAGCAGGTGTTTGACGCCGCCGATAACCTGATGTTGGCGCTTGCGGCGATGGCGGGGATGGTGGCGGATATGACGCCGCAGGTGGAAAGCCTGCGGGCCGCTGCCGCCACGGGATTTAGCACCGCGACGGACCTCGCGGATTGGCTTGTTCGCGAGCTTGGCCTGCCGTTTCGCGATGCCCACCATGTAACCGGTACGCTTGTTGCCTTGGCCGAGAGCAAGGGTTGTGACCTGCCCGACTTGTCGTTGGATGAGATGAAATCCGCCCATACGGGCATCACGCAAGACGTATTCACGGTGTTAGGAGTGGACAATTCGGTTGCCTCGCGCACATCCTTTGGGGGGACGGCCCCAAGCGAAGTGCGCAAGCGGGCGGCAGATTGGAAAGAGGTGCTGGGATGAAGTGGATTGGAATGACAGGATTGATGCTGTTGGCGGCCTGCGGCGCGGATGGCGCGCCATTTGTACCAACCGCATCGACGAATTTGTCGCTTGGCACTGGCGGTGTAGGGGCATCCACGAACCTTGGGGTTAGCAACGGTATCGTTTCAGTCGGGCTTGGTTTGTGAGGATCGCTTTTCTGATTTTGGCGATCTGGGGCGCGATCCATCCGATGTATTATTTCGTCCAATGGTTTGGTGAAAATGGTTGGTCGATCATGGCAATGGTTGATGCGTGGCACGTGAACGCCGCGACAAGCGGGCTGGTTTGGGATCTGACGATTGCGGCGATTGCCCTCGCGGTTTGGATCGTTGCGGAGGTAGTGCAACGGCGGCAATGGCTTGGGCTGATTGCGATCCCCGCGACGTTTTGCATCGGCGTATCTTGTGGCTTGCCGCTTTACTTGTTTTTACGCTCGAAACCCGCCATTTGAGGCTCTGACTTTCATCGACGGCCCAAAGGACGCGCAATGGACCATTTCTTGTATCGTGACGGCCAGTTGATGGCCGAAGATGTGCCGTTGGCGCGGATTGCTGATGAGGTGGGGACACCGGTTTATGTGTATTCCGCCGCAACGTTGCTGCGGCATTTTACTTTGTTTGATGATGCATTGGGCAAGATGCCGCATTTGGTGTGCTTTGCGATGAAGTCGCTGTCAAATATCGCGGTACTCAAGCTTTTGGGTGATGCGGGCGCGGGGATGGATGTGGTGAGCGAGGGCGAATACCGCCGTGCGCGTGCCGCCGGTGTGCCGGGCGAGCGGATCGTGTTTTCAGGCGTTGGCAAAACACGTCACGAGATGCGCGTGGCGCTTGAGGGAGGTATTCGGCAGTTCAACGTAGAGAGCGAGCCGGAGATGCAGGCCCTAAGCGAGGTGGCCACAGCGATGGGTGTGATTGCGCCGATTACCGTGCGGGTAAACCCGGATGTGGATGCCAAGACCCATGCAAAAATCTCGACGGGCAAGAAGGAAGACAAGTTCGGTATTCCGATCGGCCGTGCGCGCGACGTATACCGCGTGGCTGCCGCCTTGCCGGGTTTGAAGGTTGTTGGGATTGATGTGCATATCGGGTCGCAATTGACCGATTTAGCGCCGTTCGAGGCGGCCTATATCAAGGTTGCCGAGTTGACCGAAGCTTTGCGCGCCGACGGGCATGAGATCACGCGGCTTGATCTGGGGGGTGGGCTTGGCATCCCTTATATGCGCAACAACGAGGCGCCGCCCTTGCCGATGGAATATGGTGCGTTGATCCAAAAATGCGTTGGCCATTTGGGGTGCGAGATCGAGATCGAGCCGGGGCGATTGATTTCGGGCAATGCGGGCGTTTTGCTGTCCAAGGTGATTTACAACAAGTCCGGCGAGGGGCGTGAGTTCCTGATCGTGGATGGTGCGATGAATGATTTGATCCGCCCTGCGATGTACGAAGCGCACCATGATATCGTGCCGGTGATCGAGCCGAGCCCCGGTGTTGCGCGGCAGACCTATGATGTCGTCGGCCCGATTTGCGAAAGCGGCGATACATTTGCCAAGGAACGTGTGATGCCGCCCGTCAAAGAGGGTGAGTTGATCGCCTTTCGGTCGGCGGGCGCTTATGGGGCTGTGATGTCGAGCGAGTATAATTCGCGGCTTATGGTGCCCGAAGTGTTGGTGCAGGGCGATCAATTTGCGGTTATCCGCCCGCGTCCGACCTATGATGAGATGATTTCGCGCGATAGGGTTCCCGAATGGCTTTGAGCCGCTATGTTAAAGGGTGAGTTTGAGGAGTTGATACGCTGAGCAATTGGCCAACACGGCAGACCGACCCGCTTGCGCATTTGGCGTGGCCTATTCGGCTGACCCGGTTGGGCATGTTCGCCGAGCAGGTCGCGCGGTGTTTCTGGCCGCTTTGGACGATCCTTATTTTCGCCTTGGTACCGATTGTTGTGGGATGGCATCTGCTGGTTCCGCTTGAGGTGCTTTGGGGAGCTGGCGTTTTGGTGGCGCTTGCAGGTTTGGCGGCCTTGGTTTGGGGGCTTTGGCGGTTTCGCTGGCCGTTACGCAGCGAAGCGGTGGCACGAGTGGACGAAAGCCTGCCTGGTCAGCCGATCGCTGCGGTGGCGGATGTTCAGGCGATCGGGGCTCAAGACCCAGAATCCCAAGCCGTTTGGCACGCCCACCTTAATCGGATGTCAGAGCGCACCCGTGACGCCCGCGCCGTTGAGCCTGACCTGCGGGTTTCGGCGCGTGATCCTTATGGGATGCGTTATATCGCGCTGTTATTTTTCCTCTGTGCGCTTGTTTTTGGCTCGCTGCTGCGGATTGGCGATGTCGTTGAGGTGGCTGACGGTGATGGCACTTTGCAAGTTACTGGCCCGATTTGGGAGGGTTGGATTGAGCCACCTGAGTATACTGGCAAACCCTCGCTTTACCTTGCTGACCTGCCGCCGGGTAACATCTCAGTAAGTCACGGTAGCCGCGTGACCTTGCGGCTTTATGGTGAGGTTGGCGATCTAACGGTGACCGAAACGGTGTCGGGCCGGGTCGACGATCTTGATGCGGCATCCGCAGGGCAGCAAGCCTTTGATGTGGTGCAAAATGGGCGTCTTGCTATCGATGGTGATGATGGGGCGAGTTGGCGCGTTACGGTCTTGGCGGATGAGCCGCCAACCGTGGTGATGCTTGATCTGCCTGAAACGGATGCGCTGGGTGAGATGTCGTTGCCGTTTTCGGCGTTTGATGATTACGCAGTGGTGCGCGGCGAGGCGGTCTTTGAATTGCGCATCGATGATATTGATCGGCGCCATGGACTGCTTGCCGTACCGGATGGGTTTGAGGCGCTGATCGTAGATTTGCCGATGCCGTTCTCGGGGGATCGCGCCGAATTTGACGAAGTTTTGGTGGATGATTTTTCGCAGCACCCCTTTGCCAATATGCCAGTGACCGTGACCTTGAGTGTGTTTGACGGTGTTGAGCAAGTTGGCATGTCCGAGCCCGAGGACATCGTTTTGCCGGGGCGTCGGTTCTTTCAGCCCGTGGCAAGAGCGGTGGTCGAGCAGCGCCGTGATTTGATGTGGTCGGTGTCGAATGGACCGCGGGTTTTGGGGATACTTCGGGCGATTTCGCATCGGCCCGAGGATATTTTTACAGGCGAGACCGTGTACCTGCGGTTTCGCGAGATCCAACGTAACCTTGAGGCCGCGATTGCGTCTGATGAGGGGATCACAACCGAGATCCGAGATGAATTGGCCGCAGAGATGTGGGAGCTTGCTCTGCAGCTTGAGGATGGTTCACTGGCGGATGCCCGCGAGCGTTTGGCCCGAGCGCAAGAGCGCCTTGAAGAGGCAATGCGCAATGGGGCGACCGATGAAGAGATTGCGGAATTGATGCAAGAGCTGCGCGAGGCCACCGAGGCCTATATGCAGCTTTTGGCGGATGAGACCGACTTTGCCGAGCAAAACCAAACCGATCAGCCCGATGGTGGTGACGGCGAGACGATCAGCCAAGACCAGATCCAAGAGATGATGGATGAAATCCAACGGTTGATGGAAGAAGGTCAGATGGCCGAGGCCATGGAGCTGATGGAAGAGTTGAACCAACTGCTTGAGAACTTGCAGATTACCCAAGGTGGTGAAGGCGGCGAAGGCGGGCCACGCACGCCCGGTCAGCAAAGCTTGGAAGATTTGCAAGATAGTCTGCGCGAGCAACAAGAACTGTCGGATGAGGCCTTTCGCGAGCTTCAAGAGCAATTCAACGATGGCCAAGAAGACCAAGGCCAACAGCCCGGTCAAGAGCAGGGTCAACAGCCCGGCCAGCAGCCCGGACAGGAACAAGGCCAGCAACAAGGCGGCCAACAACCAGGCCAACAAGATGGGCAAGAGCCCGGACAGTCAGGTGGCGGAACCAGCCCCGGTGAGCGCCCGTCAGGCAATGGGTCACAAAATGATCTTGGTTTGGGCGGCGAGGGCGCAGAGGGCGATCAATTCCCGCCGGGCGCCGAGGGCACATTGGCCGAACGGCAAGAGGCACTGCGCGATGAATTGGATCGTTTGCGTGACAATCTCCCTGCGTTGAGCGGCGAAGAGGCCGAGATAGCGCGCCGCGCCATTGAACAGGCAGAGCGGGCGATGGAGGAGGCCGAGGAGGCTCTTCGTGGCAACGAGCTTGCCGAGGCATTGGACCGGCAGGCCGAGGCAATGGATGCGTTGCGGGAAGGAATGCGCGCTTTGGGGCGGGCTTTGGCCGAAAATGAGCAAGACGGCGATCCGGGGCAGAGCCAGACAGATGGCGGCCAAGCCAGCGGTGAAACCGACCGGCAATCGACCGATCCGTTGGGCCGTCAATTGGGCACAACGGGCGAATTTGGCACCGATGAAAACATGCTTCAGGGGGGCGATGTGTACCGCCGCGCCGAAGAATTGCTTGAAGAACTACGTCGCCGGGCCGCAGAGCAAGAACGCCCCGAAGACGAACGGGACTATCTGCGCCGACTTCTGGATCGGTTTTAGGCTTTAGGTTTCTGCGCCGTCGCCGGGCAAGAGGCCCTGGAGCTTGAGGTCGAGCCATAGACGGAGCCTGTCCACCATATCAACATAGCTGCTCAAGGCGGGTTCCAAGGCCGGGATCATTGCGGAAATCCGGGGCGCCAAAATATACAGCAGCAAGGCCAACAAAGCGATCAGCAAGACGGTCATAAAGCCACGTCTAAAGCCCGATTTACGCCGCTTGGTCTTGGATGGATCAACGGGATCGCTTGCGCCGCTCCGCTCGTCTTCGGCGCGCAATGAGGAATTTATTTCCTCGACATCGGGCAACATTTCGCCGCGCGCACCGGCGGCAACGGCGGTTGTTGCACCGATTGCCGGGGCGGCTTCGCCGCGCAGACGGGCCATACGGCGGCGCGCTTCTTCGGCCAATTTTTCGTCCCGGTCCAACGGGCGATCAAGGCCAAGGTCGGGCTGGCTTTCTATGCCGGTGTCTGCATCGGCTGTGCGCCGTGCGCCTTCTCGAGCGGCCTCTGAACGGAGGATTTCGGCCACGGACGGTGTGACTGTGCTGCGTTCTTGCGACATTGCGCTGTCGTCGGTGCCGCTTTCGCTGGCCTCGCTCGTGGTGGTGGTGTCCTTGGCGGCATCCTTGCC
>JALZWD010000075.1 GCA_023300365.1 Flavimaricola sp.
CCGCATGTTTGGGTGATGACAGACGACATGTACGAACACCTCGTGTTCGACGATTTCAAATTCGCCACCCCCGCACAGGTCGAGCCTTCGCTGATTGACCGCACCCTCACCGTCAATGGTGTCTCCAAAGCCTATGCCATGACAGGCTGGCGCATCGGATACGCCGCCGGTCCGGAAATCCTCATCAAGGCCATGCGCAAGGTGCAATCGCAAAGCACCTCCAATCCCTCATCGGTCAGTCAATACGCCGCCGTCGAGGCGCTCAATGGCCCACAAGGCTTCCTTGACGACAACAAAGTGCTGTTCCAACGCCGCCGCGATCTTGTGGTCTCGATGCTCAACCAAACCCGTGGCATCACCTGCCCCCGCCCCGAAGGCGCGTTCTATGTCTACCCCGATATCTCCGGCTGCATCGGCAAAACATCCGCGGGCGGCACGGTGATCACAGACGACGAGGCCTTTGCCACCGCCCTGTTGGACGAAACCGGCGTCGCCGTGGTGTTCGGCGCGGCCTTCGGCGTCTCGCCCAATTTCCGCGTCAGCTACGCGACATCAGACGACGCATTGACGCAAGCCTGCGAGCGGATCCAAACCTTCTGCAACGGCCTCACCTAACCTCAAAGGGCAATGCTGCGACACTCGCCAACCAAATCATTGGTCCCATAGCTTTGCCCCGCTTTCCCTGTTAAGTTGTATTTCGAACAGCGCCCCAAGGCCAACACCCAACAAATGGGCCACTCCATGAGCACAGACCTGCCAGAATACTACTTTCGCATCCGCGAGAATGGCGCAGCCGTGTTCCGCCTCGATACAGAAAACCGCCAGCGCCGGATCGAGATGGACCAGATTGCCGTCGTCAACATTAAGAACGGCACCATCAAACCCCACGGCGATGCACAGCTGAACGCGACAGACACCACCACAATCGAAAACTGGATCACCGAACGCCAAGCGCTCTTGGCGCAACGCGATATTGACGACATCCACCGCGCCGTGGACTACCTCAACCTAACCACCCAATGGGCGCAATCCAAAGCATCGCCCGGCGATCTTGAAAACGTCACCGATGCGCTTTTGATGGCCATGCACGACCTGCGCTCGGTGCTCGTGCGCAAAAAGGCCGACCGTATGTCAAACGCGGCTCAGTGATTTCCAAGCCGACGAAGCCCCCCCCAACGCCCAATGCCACAGCCCTAGTCAAACGGCACAGGCAACGCGTCGCCATTCACAAAAACGGTCACCTGCGCTTTATCCCCGACCGCAAGCGGCCCGTCATGCACCACAAGCGAAAACATCGCCCGGTTTCCAATCGCGCGCGCACAAACCGCCGATTGCCCCTCTTGCGCCGCGACGATCTCTAGCGGCACGCCCGCCAACCCGTCCCACGCCGCAAGGGGCGCGATCACCACCGCGTCCATCTCACAGGCATTAAATGTTGTCGCCCGTGCCGCTTGCGCAATGGCGCCAAACATCACCGCAATCGCGATTGGTCCTACTATCTGCCGCATCTTCATCTCCCCTTTGGTCGACAAGTATGACGCAAGGCCCCGCTCTATCCTTGGCGGACCACAGAAATATGCACCGAACGCGCCCAAAACCGCCAGCCAAGCAAAACCGCCGCCAGCCCCAGCCCAACCGTCAGGCCAATCCACAAACCAATCGGCCCCCACCCAAGCGTAAATGCCATCGCATAGCTGGCCGGAATCCCCACCACCCAATAGCTGATCACCGCCATCCACATCGGCACATTGGTGTCCTGCACCCCGCGCAACACCGACAGCCAGATAATCTGCGCACTGTCCACAAACTGAAACAGCGCCGCAAACATCACCAACGTCACGCCGATCTGGATCAAGGCGTCACGCTTTTCGTCTGCGGGATCAATAAACAACGACACCAACGCCCCCGGCATCGTCAAAAACACCGCAATAACAATCACGCCAAAGACCATACCAACACCAAACGCCGCCCAAGCAACCTGCCGCAACTCGGCCTCATTGCGCCGCCCATATGCCCCGCCCGCGCGGATCGTTGCCGCCTGTGACATGCCCACATGAAACATGAACATCAGCGACACCAGCTGAAGCGCGATCCCATGCGCCGCCAACTCAAGCTCACCGATCCAGCCCATCATAATCGACGATCCAGTAAACAAACCGCCCTCGGCAAGTGCGGTCAATCCAATCGGCACCCCAAGGGCAAACACCTGCCGCATCGCCTCCCAATCGGGCCGCCATATGCGCTGAAACAGGTTCACCTCCGGCGCCTTGGCATGGGCATAAATCGCAAGGATCGCGACCTGCACCATCTGCACCACCACCGAGGCAATCGCCGCCCCCTGAATGCCCAGCTCCGGCGCGCCAAAATTGCCGAAAATAAGGGCATAATTCACCAGCGCATTCACCCCGATTGACCCCACCGTCACCCAAAACTGTACCCCCGTCAGCCCTTGGGCCGACAGATACGAGCGCACCGAATTGCTCAGTAATGCAGGCACCAGCCCAAACGCCGCGATGCTCAGGTAACGCCCGCCCTCCGCCGCCACACCCGGCGTCTGCCCAATCGCCAACAACAGCGCTTCGGCCTTCCACAGCATCGCAATCCCAAGCACCGAATACACCAACGACAACCACATCGTCATCCGCGTAACCCGCCGCAAACGCACCGCATCATCCTGCGCCAGCGCCTCTGCGGCCAAGGGCATCAACGCCGTCGCAAAGCCTGCGCCGACGACAAACACCACAAACCAAAGCGACGTGGCAACCGTTGCCGCCGCAAGCGCGGTGACATCATACCACCCAAGCATGATCGTGTCGGTCATATGGATCAGAAAATGGGCGACAAAACTGCCCACCAAAGGCAGGCCCAGCACCAACAAGGCCCGCGTGTGGCCCGCATATGTTGTCTCAACCTGCGCCATACCCAAAGGCTTAGGCCGATGATCCAAGAA
Organism: Flavimaricola sp.; assembly: GCA_023300365.1. Lineage (GTDB taxonomy): Bacteria > Pseudomonadota > Alphaproteobacteria > Rhodobacterales > Rhodobacteraceae > JALZWD01. The sequence goes on from JALZWD010000075.1 coordinate 2,951, forward strand.
GGTCCAGCGGTGTCAGATCACCCGCATCAAAAGGCTCAAGGACACGGCAACCACAATCGCCCCCGCCAGCGCCTCAATCATCGCCGCAACCCGCGCGGTTCCCTCGCCGCTGGCCACCTGCATAAACGCGCTCTCGCGCATCGCCACCGACCCAATAGCGACCAAAACCGTGACACTCGCCGTGCCGGCCCCCATCACAAAGGCCCCCACAATCCCGGCCATATCCAACCCCATCCGCCATGTCAGGATCAGCAAAAACAACGCCCCCGTACAAGGCCGCACCGCAACCGAACCCATCACCATCACCGCATCGCGCCAGTTGGTCACATTCGCCGCTTGCTCGGGCGTCGGCCCATGCGCATGACCACAGCTGTGGCAAATTCCATCCGCCCCCCCGTGGTCATGGTCATGGTCATGTCCGTGGCTATGTCCGTGCCGCCGACGCCGTGCCCAAAGCCCGCGC
>JALZWD010000076.1 GCA_023300365.1 Flavimaricola sp.
CTGGCACAATCGGCTACGAAATCCTCACCTCCATCGGCCACCGCTATACGCGCCGAACCCTCGCCTAACAGCAAAAACCCCGTATTTCTTTTGGCTATCACTCCCGCCGGAGGCTCCAAGCCGGGCCCCGCGCACCGCGTCTGATGCGGCGCCCCAACCTTGCACACCCCCCGCAAAACCACCACATACCCTCCGCAACACGCCACAAATCCTAATCCCAAAGGCCGCCGCCATGCTCACCGCCCTGCGCACCGCCAACCTCGCCTTGCTGATCCTCTTTCCAATCTCATGGTTCGCGCCGCTGATGGCCGCAGGGCTTATCGAATGGTTCGGCCTCGACGAAATCTCCGTCATCACCGGCCTGCAAAGCCTCTGGCCCGAAGACCCCGCATTGGCGCTCCTCGTCACCGCTTTCGCCCTCTTCGCCCCGATGCTCAAAACCATCGGCCTGGCGCTGCTGCATTTTAACCTACTCTCCACCAAACTCCTCCCCGCGTTGGCATGGATCGGCAAACTGGCCATGGCCGACGTCTTCCTCATCGCGCTTTATGTGGTGCTGGCCAAAGGCATCGGTTACGGCACGGTCCAAACCGCATGGGGCCTGTGGCTTTTTACCGGCTGCATCCTCGCCAGCATCGCCATCTCGACACTCACCCCGCGCGCAATGACCCACGCCCAGCGATCTCAAAACGGGCCAAACGCTTAAACCCCGCCCCACGGCGGCTTACTGTGAAACCAGCGCACCCGCAGGGCGCCACTCATCCGTCGGCTCAACCACGTCATCGCGATTATGTTACCACGGTAATTTCTACCGGCACTCCGGTTGTCAAAAGTCGACGACGATGATCTAATTACACAATCAATTTCTAAACCAACCTCGCATATGATGTGCTTGTGGCTGAATTTAAGGGCGCGACATGGACCAAGCCGAAATTATCTTGATGATCGTCCGTATCTGGGGGGTCATCGGGGCGGTCGTGGCCTTAGGTTTCCTTACATTCGGCATCGACCAAGTCGACGAAGACGCCCAAGACGCCTATGTGTTTCGCCCCCTGATCGTGCCGGGTATCTTGCTTATCTGGCCGATCGTGATCTGGCGCTGGTTTGTGCTCGCAACGGGCCGTGACCACTGGCCCAATCGCTACCATACCAGACGCCGCAACCACCATTGGGTTGGCATGCTTATGCCGATCGCCATCATTGTGATCCTCGCCACCGGTTGGTCGGTTCGCCAAACTTGGCCCGCCCATATCGCCCCCGTCCAACTCTCCGCCCCTCAGGAACCCACCCAATGAGCGTCAAATACATTCCCGTCCAGTGGAACCAAAACAAATGGATCTATGACGCCGTCATGCTCATTGGCGTTGTGGCCTTCCTCTACATCTTCTTGTTCGTCACCCCCGATATCCTTAGCCACGATTACCGAATCAATCCTCAGGTTCACAACGCCCGCGCCTTTGGGGCCTGCGCGTTCTTGATGCTGACGGTCATCTTATGCATCGGGCCACTGGCACGCATCGACAAACGTTTCTTGCCGCTTTTGTACAATCGCCGCCATTTCGGCGTGATGACAACCTTTGTGGCCCTCAGCCACGCCAGCTATATCATCAACTGGTATTTCGCCTTCGCCCGGTCCGATAAATACGAGGCCTTGCTCTTCGCCAACACAAGCTACACGCAAATCGCGGGCTTCCCCTTCGAGGTCTTTGGCGTCTTTGCCTTAACGACCTTGCTGATCCTTGCCGCCACAAGCCATGATTTTTGGCTCAAGTTCCTGACACCACCTGTGTGGAAACGGCTGCACAGCCTGATCTATGTTGCCTATGTCGCGATTGTCGCACACGTCAGCCTTGGCATCCTCCAAGACCAGCAAAACCACGTCTTCAGCTTTATCTTCATGGCCGGCGCCCTGCTTGTCGCAGGCCTGCATGCCTATGCCGCATGGTGGCAATGGCGCGGCGGCGACAGCCGCGGCACGGTCCGCGATGGCTGGCTCACCGTTGGCAATATCGGTGAAATCGAGGACGGCCTTGCCAAAATCAAAGTCCTGCCCAACGGCGACCGCGTCGCCGTCTTCAATCAGGCCGGTAAGCTCAGCGCGATCTCCAACGCCTGCGCCCACCAAAACGGCCCCCTCGGCGAAGGCCGCATCCTCGATTGCCTCGTCACATGCCCGTGGCACGGCTTCCAATACAACGTCACCGATGGCCGCTCTCCGGCGCCATTCACCGAAATGGTCCCCACGTTCAACCTGCGCCTGCGCGGCGCTGATATTGAGGTCCACACCGATCCCAATCCGCCCGGCACCTATGTCGAACCCGTGCCCTTGCCCCAACTCCAGCCTGTGGAAACCCTCGCATGAGTGATAAAAACACCCCCTTCTTCGTTGGCTACCTGCCCTCTCCCGGCCCCTTGCGCTGGTTTTTGATGACAACCATCGGGTTGTTCATCGCAACCTTCGTCTCCGCAGGTTTATTTATCGGCGCAACCCAAGACGCCCCAATGCCCTCGGGCTTTCGCTTTGACTACGGCCCCCAAACCGTCACCGGCGTGATTGAACTGACACCCTATCCCATTTTGCGCGTCACCCAAGGCAACGAACTTATCCAAGAGGGCAAAACCCTGATGCTCGCCGGCCAAGGCAAAAACGGCATCGACCAACGCGTCATGGAAGCCGACGGCCAGTTGCGCTCGATCACCGGGATCGTCTTGCAACGCGGCACCATCGACATGCTCCAAGTGGACGGCCGCGCCCGCGGCGTGGTCGATGTTGAGGGCACAGCCCCGCCGATGGAAACCGTGCCGCTTGGTCGGTGGTCCCTCGCGGGCGAAATTTGCGACGGCAAATGCCTTTACGGCGCCATGCGCCCCGGTACTGGCCTTGCACACCGCGCCTGCGCCGCCTTGTGCCTTATCGGCGACGTGCCTCCCGTTTTTGTCTCCAGCCAGCCGATTGAAGGCAGCGATTTCATGCTTATCACCGGTCCAGACGGCACAGTTCTGCCGCGAGCGGCCTATGATTTCATCGGCCAATTCGTCTCCCTCGAAGGCGATCTAGAAAGACGCGGCGATGTGATGATCCTACGAATTGACCCCCAAACAATGGAGCTCACCGCAGGATGAAACGCGTCTTCTTGCTGCTTTTAATGGCCGTCTTTGGCATCATCGCGCTCTATCTTTCGCGCTTTTGGTTTCTCGATCTGTGGTCGCGGCAGGGCCTGTTTGGCTACAGCGACCTGCGCCCGGGCGGCGGCCTCCTAGACCGCTGGCTGCGCGGCACTGAATTCCGCCCCTTCGAGCTGATCATCTGGATCGTCAGCGTCTTCTTGCTCCTGACATGGCTGCAAAAAATCGTCGATTTCCTTTTCAAACCCAAATCCCACGACGCCCCAGACCCCTAATTTCGCGCGCGAGCACGCTCCCTCGCATGAACGATCCTCTTGCGTCTCATCTTGCCATAAATACTCAAACCCACACCCTCCCCCAAACACGCCCGTCGATTTAACGCTTCGGGCATTCCGGGTCGGCGGGCGGGGCGAGGTGACATCTGTCACCAGCAGCGTCCCGTCGGTCATTGTGGCCAAGGGCCCTGATCGCACCTTTGTCCCATTGCCCCCAGTGGCAAAACCGATAAAACCACCCCATGGCCAAAGATCTCACCTTCTCCTGCTCCGA
>JALZWD010000077.1 GCA_023300365.1 Flavimaricola sp.
TATTGGCGGTATGGGCGCCAAAAACGACGCGGTTGCGCAAGGTGGTGTGGCGCAGCTCAAGCGGCCTAAAAACCGACGGATAGGGCATCAATGCCACGCATCCTCCATCTCCGCCTTGCGCTTGGCCATAAACGCCCGCAAGGCCGCGTCCACGGCCTCATCCAACGCGGGCGCCTCATAGGCCGCCAACTGGCTTTCCCACCGTGCCTTGGCCCGCATGATGCTGTCTTTGCTGCCCTGCTCGGCCCATGTCTCCCACGGCTGGTAATCATCCAGCGCACTGTCCCAATAGGCCGTCTCATAATGCCTAAGGGTATGCTGCGCCCCAAACATATGCTGGCCCGGTCCCCCCTCGCGCAGGGCATCAATCCCAAGCGTCTCATCCGTCACCTCAAGACCGCGCGCATAGGCGTGCAGCGCGGCACACAGATCGAGGTCCATCATGAATTTCTCATAAGACATCGACAAAAGCCCATCGAGGAACCCCGCCGAATGCAACACAAAGTTCGTCCCGCATTGCACTGCCGCCTTCATCGAAAACATGCCTTGCGTCATCGCCTGCGCATCGGCCATCTTGGATGTCGAAAAATTCCCCGAACACCGCAAAGGCAGCTTGAGACGCCGCGCCAACTGCCCCATCACCAACGACCCAAGCGCGGGTTCGGGCGTGCCAAACGTGGGCGAGCCTGACCGTAAATCAAGCGACGACAAAAACGTCGCCAAAATCGCAGGTGCGCCGGGCCGCACCAATTGCGTCAGCGCCACGCCCACCATGCTCTCGGCCAAGGATTGCGCGATTGCCCCCACCATAGTTACCGGCGACACCGCGCCGCCCAACAAAAACGGTAAATGGATCGACCCTTGGTTGCGCTCGGCATAGGCCGTGATCCCCTTGGTCGTCACCCCGTCCCACACCAAAGGTGAGGTCGAGTTGAAATTGCCCATGATCACGCAGTTGTCTTCCATAAAGTCCGCGCCAAACACCAGCTCGGCCATGGCAATGCTGTCCCGCGCCCGCTCAGGGGCGGTGATGGATCCAAGGAAGGGTCGGTCCGAATACCGAATATGCGCGTAAACCATATCCAAATGCCGCTTGTTGACCGGAATATCCGTCGGCTCGCATGTCGTCCCGCCCGAATGGTGCAACCACGGCGACGCCTGCGCCAGCTTGGTCAGCTTCTCAAAATCATCCAAAGTCGCATAGCGCCGCACACCCGCATGATCCATGATAAACGGCGATCCATACGACGGCGCAAACACCATCGCATCGCCGCCGATCTGCACCGAATTGGCCGGGTTGCGCGCATGTTGAACAAACGTCTCGGGCGCTGTGGCACACAGGCCCCGGATCATGCCGGGCGCAAACTTGATGTTCCACGCCTCCTCCGACACCGGGGTCACCGTGCCCCCGGCCTTGCGGAATAATTCAACCGTTTGCGGGTCTTCGCGAAACTCGATCCCAATGGTTGCCAAAATCTCATCCGCCGCCGCCTCGATCCGCTCCAAACTGGCGTCATCAAGCAGGTCATAGGTGCGGATACCGCGCGTAATATAGGGCACCTCAAGCGACGGGTTTTGCCCCGATGCCGCCGAACGCGCAGGTCTGCGGTTGGCACGGCTGCGCCTGGGTTTGTGGGCACTGTCTGACATCGCGGGCTCCTCAACCTGATGGGCAATCGGACACCAAAACCGACAATCCTGTCAAGTTCGTTGACGCAACTGTCAAACCGGGTGACGCGTGCCCTGACTAGGGGTAAACACGTCCCATGAATTCGGAAAATATCTCTCGCAAAACCGGCTGGCGCGGCTCTGACGCGCTTTGGCTCGATGCCGCTTATGATGTGCTGATCGAAACCGGGGTCGATCAGGTCAAAGTCGGCCTGCTCTCCGAGCGCCTCGGCCTGTCGCGCACCTCGTTTTACGGCCACTTCGACAGCCGCGAAGCCCTGCTTGCCGCCCTTGTCGCCCGTTGGCAGGATAAAAACACAGGCAACCTTGTCGCCCGCACCAAATCCTACGCCGAAACCATCGCAGAGGCCTTGTTTAACCTGTTCGAATGCTGGCTGGTCCCCGATATCTTTGACGCCAAACTCGATTTCGCCATCCGCACATGGGCGCTGGGCGATCCTGATTTGCGCAAAACACTAGAAGACACCGATCAGACCCGCATCAAAGCCATCCGCGCCATGTTCGAACGCTTTGATTTCGCGCCCGAGCAAGCACGGGTCCGCGCATATGCCGTCTACTACACCCAAATCGGCTATATCTCGATGATGGTCTCCGAGACCGTCGAGCAACGCATCGGGCGGATGCCTTTGTACATCGAGACGTTCACAGGCACCAAACCCACCGACGCCGAAATCGCCCGCTTCTCCGCACGGCACGGGTTTTCGGCGGATAAAGTTGGTGGTGGTTAAAAAAACAAATGTCCGGCAATGCTAAGCTGATTGCCGTAGTCGCTTAGACTCCGGTTTTGACTGTTCCCGTCGATGAAGTACTCCGTGAGCGCGTCGACAATTTCTGGCTGCGCGACAAAGAAGGGTGCAGGTCGGCAAAGTGGCACCATCACTTGGTCGACAGCATTGTCCAGCGCGAATGGAATGACTTCATACGATTCGATTTCTTCCAATCGATTGCGATCAAACCCGCCCATGATGACACGGTCGCCCTCTCTAACTTCAAACCTGGCCCCGTTTTGCCCCCACGCAATGGTTCTATCGACCGTATATTTAACAAAAGTCCGTGTTTCTTCAGGGGCTCCGGCGTAAGTCTCCTCGATGTTGAGTGTTACCAATTCCAAATTGGAAGTGTCATCATCGCACCAAGACAGACATGCTGGGGAAATATCTGCGATTGTGCCCAAGACAATAACATGGGCGCGATCCAAGCCGGAAAAGTACGGACCAGTGGCCATAGGGCAGGCTTGCGCTGTAGAAAACGGGGTTATGGCGACAAGTGCGAAAAAAGCTCTAAATTTCATGCGGCTCTCCCAAGAAAAAGCAGAAATTGCTCGATCAATAAGGCAAATTTTTGACATCGGTCCGAAATTGACATCCCCGCCCGGAATCAAGCCGCAGGCGCCGGGCGATCGTCGGACCGTCCCACGGGTCGGCGATATGCTAACGTTATGCCCTCAACGTCTGTGGAATAATCTCCGCCACCATTAACTGCTCAGAACCACCCGAGGTTCGCCCACCCCC
>JALZWD010000078.1 GCA_023300365.1 Flavimaricola sp.
CCTATTGTGTCACGCTCAGGTGATCGCCCTGCGGTGCAAGTACCGGGGCTGGCGGTGGATGGATTGCTGGTGTTGGTGCATGAAACTGCGTCCTCGACGATTTCCTATAAGACGTGGGAAAAGTTCATGAAATTTGTCGAGCATAAGGATTTCAAGACGGCAGAAGCGCAACATCTCGCGGCAGGCTGGCCAACCGAGGATTTCCGCGAAAGCTATTCACGGCATGTGAAGGCGTTGGTTGGGGTCGGAGACATGCGCGGAGAGGACCGCGCCTTTGGCATGGCCACGGAATTTGTGGCCCTTACCAACCCTTATGACCCCGAATTTGACGGCACCATGCGGGTGTCTTTGAGCTATCAAAATGCGCCAAGGCCGGATGCCCAGATTGAGGTGTTTGAGCGGGACCCTGATGGCGAGGTTGCCGTGCAGTTCCATCGCACGGACGCCGATGGCAACGCGGCCATCCCTGTGCAACCGGGGCATGCCTATTTGTTTGACGCGGTGGTTTTGCGCAAAGCGCCTGACCCCGGTGATGATCCCAGAGCGCCAGTTTGGGAAACGCTTTGGGCCAATCTGACGTTTGCTGTGCCTGCCGCTCAGTAGGATTTGGTCTGCGCGCCGCTTTAAAACCTTGTTAAACATGCGCGAAATGGGCCGAGTGGGGCTTGGGGCGTGGGCTTTGAAAAATATCTCTGCAACCGGTTGCAAAAATAATTCGGGCCTCGTACGGTAAATTCAACCGAGGAGGAATCACGGCTTTAATGCAACTTGGCGTTAATCATATCACGGTGCCGAAATGCTCATCGGCTGAACTGCTGGTTTTGGCAAAGGCGTTGGGCTGTAGTGGCGTGGAATGCCGCAACGATCTTGGGCGGCTGTTGTTTGATGGCGAGGCGGCTGGTGATTTCGCGACGCGGCTGGACGATTTTGGACTTGATATGCATGGTTTGGCCGAGGTTGCGGCCTTTAATCTGGATACGGATGCCAAACTTGGCGACATCGCCGCGTTGATGGATGTGGCTGTTGGTGTTGGTGCTAAGGGATTGGCTTTGATCCCGGCTGTTCTTGATGCGCCGTTATCGGCTGCTGCTCAGAAGGCGCAATTGTTGCAAGCGCTTGAGCGTCTTCAGCCCCTGTTTGAAGCCCGAGGATTGATTGGTCTGATTGAGCCTTTAGGATTTGAAAACAGTAGTTTGCGCCTCAAAGCTCATGTGGTTGATGTGCTCGAACATATAGGCAAGCCTGCGTGCTTTGCCTTGATCCATGACACCTTTCATCACCATACAGCCGGCGAGGCGGAGGTCTTTGCGGATCTGACACACATCGTGCACGTCTCGGGCGTCGTTGATCCCGCGCCTGCCCGCCGCGACATGCGCGATGCGCACCGTGTGCTTTTGGATGCCAACGACAGAACCGGAGCGATTGCACAACTTCGTTTGTTGCAAGACGCCGGATTTTCGGGCCCGATCTCGATTGAGGCCTTTGCGCCGGACGTTCAAACCCTTTCTGACCCTGCGCCGCATTTGGCGCGGTCTTTCGAATTCATCTCGTCACAATTGGCCCCGGTGCCTGCTTGATGGCGTGATGGACAACAAGCCTCGTTTAGAGGCCCCGGTATTATGAAACGTGCGCCGGGCACATTCCTTGGGAGGAAACACATGAAAAAGATCATTTTCGCCGCTGGCTTGGCCGCCCTGATGGGCACCTCTGCTTTGGCACAACAAATCGGCGTCTCTGTCGCACGGTTTGACGACAACGGCCTGACCATCATGCGCAACGGCATGACAGACCACGCCGCGACACTTGATGGCCTAAGCCTTCAGGTCGAAGACGCGCAAGACGACGTTGCCCGTCAGCTTGACCAGATCAACAACTTCATCGCGTCTGGCGTTGATGCGATCATCGTGAACGCTGTTGACACAAACGCCACCGAGGCGATGTCTCAGGCCGCCGCTTCTGCGGGTGTTCCACTGGTTTATGTGAACCGTCAGCCGGTCAACATGGACACGCTTCCTGAAGGTCAGGCGTTTGTTGCTTCTAATGAAATCGAATCCGGTACATTGGCCGCATTCCGCATGTGTCAGGACCTGCGCGCCGCAGGCCTTTCGGGCGGTGCATCTGCCTATATGTTGATGGGTCAGCTGTCCAACCAAGCCGCTGTTCAGCGCTCGAAGGACTTTCATGACGTCATCGGCATGGACATGTGTAACTTTATCACTTTGATCGATGAGCAGACTGCAAACTGGTCGCGTGACGAAGCACAGGATTTGATGACAAACTGGATTGCCTCTGGCACCGAGTTTCACGCGGTCTTTGGCAACAACGACGAAATGGCGATTGGTGCCATTCAGGCGATGAAAGCTTCGGGCATTTCCATGGACGACGTTGTCGTTGGTGGTGTGGACGCGACGCCTGATGCGCTTGTGGCCATGCAGGCTGGCGAAATGGACGTCACAGTGTTCCAAGACCTCGCAGGTCAGGGCGCAGGCTCTATCGACACAGCAATTGCACTCGCAGCTGGCGAAGACGTCGACAAGACTGTCTTCATCCCATTCTTGCTGGTGACACCAGAAAACGTCGGCGACTTTATCCAGTAAGTTGTCACGGATTTGGGTGGTGCGTCTTGGGCGCGCCACCCGTTTGATACGATAAAAACATTCCGAAAATTTGGGCAAAGGGGGCGCGTATGTCCGATACGTCACATGGCACCGGCGGTCTTGCATTTGATGCAAAGAAACGGTCTTGGCCAAACGAGATGAACATCTTTATTGCGCTGGTGATCATTACCCTTATTTTTGAGGCCCTCGGTCAATTGCTGCCTTATATGAACGGGCAAAGCATGCTGTTCGATTTCAACACGAACCGCGATGGCACGATCCTTAATATTGCCCGTCTTAAGATTATTATCCTTCAGGTTTCTATCATCGGCATCATTGCCCTTGGGGTCACACAAGTGATCATTTCGGGGGGGATCGACCTGTCGTCTGGGCCGTTGGTTGGTGCGACGGCGATGATTGTGATGTCGTTTTCGCAAACAGAATTTCTGCCCACCGGCAGCGCCAATCCTGATGCGGTCTTTGGCTCTTGGGCGCTTGATCTGCCGCTGATTATTCCGATTATTGTGGGCCTGGCCTTTGGGGCGTTTATTGGCGCGATCAATGGCACGCTTATCGCTTATACCCGCATTCCACCGTTTATTGCGACGCTGGGGATGTTTTTGATTTGTCGCGGTATTGCACAGGCGTGGACACGCGGGCAGCCGATCTCTTTTCCCACCGAAGGCTATAAATTCATTGGTGCGGGCATGGCGCCTGTGGTGTGGTTCATTGGCCTTGCTTTCATTTTCCACTTTCTTTTGAAGTACACCGTTTACGGCAAGCACACCTATGCCATCGGCTCGAACGAAGATGCGGCGCGGATGTCGGGCATCAACATCAAGCGGCACAAGGTGATGGTGTATATGATCGCCTCGATGCTCGCGGCGTTTGCGGCGATTGTGCTGAGCTCAAAGAACCTGACGGCGCAGGCTGGCATGGGGCCGTTTTACGAGCTTTATGCAATTGCGATGGCGGTTATTGGCGGGGTGAGCCTTACGGGCGGGCGCGGTTCGATTATCGGCACTGTTCTTGGGGCCATGGTCTTTGGTGTGATCCAATCGGGGTTCACCTATCTGCGCCTTGATGCGTTTTACCAACTCATGTCGATGGGCGCGATTATCATCGCTGCTGTTGTGCTCGATAAAATGCGCCAAGAGCGCGGCGCATCAAAAGGTTAGGGAGAGGCCAGATGACAGATACGATCCTCGAGACCAAGGGCCTGACCAAGCATTATGGCGGTGTTCATGCCCTTAACGACGCGGACTTTGTCCTGACCAAGGGCGAGCATGTGGCGATTATGGGCGACAATGGCGCGGGAAAATCAACCTTCGTGCGCCAGATTACCGGGGTTGAGCAACGCACCCGTGGCGAGATTGTTTTTGATGGGGCGCCGGTGCATTTCTCGGGGCCGATTGATGCCCGCGAGGCCGGGATTGAAACAGTGTTTCAGACCCTTGCGCTGGCGGATGATCTGAACGTTCCGGACAACCTCTTTTTGGGGCGTGAAAAGACCAAATGGAATTGGCTGGGCCCTTTTCGGCGGCTTGATTACAAGGCGATGCGCGAAGATACGATTGCCGGTTTGGAAAAGACCGGGGTTAAGATCCCCAACATTCGCAACACCATTGCCAATATGTCGGGTGGTCAGCGTCAATGTGTGGCCATTGCGCGGACTGCGACGTTTCCGTCCAAGCTGACGATTATGGACGAGCCGACAGCGGCGCTTGGGGTGCAGGAAACCGCGCAGGTTGAAAACATCATTCGCACGCTCAAGGAGCAAGGCGAGAGCCTGATTTTGGTGAGCCACAACATGCGTCAGGTGTTTGACCTTGTGGACCGCATCATCGTATTCCGCCGGGGCCGGATCGTGGCCAACCTCAACAAGGGCGACACGGACGGCAATGACGTGGTGTCGTATATCACGGGCGCCAAGACCGGCGCAGAATTTGAGACGGCGGACTAGTCGGCCCCGTCGGCGTCGCGCCGTTAACTGGTCAAACTGGGGGGGTAAATGTCAGTCACGTTAAAAGACGTCGCAGCCCGCGCCGGTGTCTCGCGCTCGGCCGTGTCGAGGACCTATACCGAAGGCGCCTCAGTCTCGGCCAAAACCCGCGACAAGGTTGAGCGCGCGGCCAAGGCGTTGGGCTATAGCCCCAATGCGCTGGCGTCGTCGTTGACAACCGGGCGGACCAAGATGATCGGCTTGGTGTCCAACAACTTTCACAACCCGATCTTTCTCGAAGTATTTGACCGGTTTACCCAAGGCCTTCAGGAGCGCGGCCTGCGGCCTTTGCTTGTGAACCTGACCAATCAAACCGAACATGCAGCGATTGATATGCTGCGCCAATATTCGGTTGATGGCGTTATCGTCGCCTCATCGACCCTTCCTGAGAGTTTTGCGATGGCATTCCAAGATGCGGGGATGCCTGTGGTGCATTCGTTTGGGCGGCATGGGCCCAACCCGCGTGTGGATGTGCTTGGGATTGATAATATCGAGGCGGGCCGTCTTGCGGCGGAAACCTTGATTGCCCGGGGCTACCGGCGTGTTGGGTTTCTGGGGGGGCCGCCTGAGGCCACATCAACCATCGACCGGGCCCGTGGGTTTCTTGATGTGTTGCGCAGCGTGCCTGAAATCGATGTCAGTGTAAGCTATGCCCGCGCCTATTCCTTTGAGGCCGGGCGCAATGAAATGGCCCGCCTTTTGCAAAGTGACATGGCGGAAGCCTATTTTTGCGGTGATGATGTTTTGTCGATCGGTGCGCTTTCGGCGCTTGAGGGGGCGGGGCGCAGGGTGCCGCAGGATGTGGGCTTGCTTGGTCTGAATGATATGCAAATGGCGGGATGGGATAACATCAACCTGACCACCATCCGCAACCCGATCCAAGACATTATCGCCTCGTCGATTGAACAGGTGGCTTTGGCCGTGACAGAGCCGGATCGTAAACCCAAAGCGCATTTGTTCAAATGTTTTGTGGTTGAGCGGGGGACGCTACGCCCCCTGCCCTAATTAGCGAAACATCGGTGGCCGTGCATCCAGCCATGCGCCATTTTTCTTGCCAGATTCAGCAACCGCATAAACCGCCGCCATCGAGCGCAACCCGTCTTCGGCGCGCGGATAAAGGTTGGCCGCCGGGTCCATGGTGCGCGCCTCTTTGCGCGCGGTGATTGCCTCGGCCAAATCGGTATAGATATTGGCAAAC
>JALZWD010000079.1 GCA_023300365.1 Flavimaricola sp.
AGGTCCGCGAACAGCGTGGCCATTTCACGTTCGGATTTGAAATAATGTTGTGGCGTAAGGCGGCGGCGGTCGCCTTGTTGGTCAACGTAGGCGCCGTCGGCGATACAGATCAGCGCGTCGTGGGCCTCGTAGATATCGGATTTTGGAAAATAGACGTCATTGGTGGCCACAAGCGGCAGGTTCATCGCATAGGCCATTTCGACAAAGCCCCGCTCGGAGAGGCGCTCTGCCTCGGGCAGGCCGCCGTCGGAAGGGTGGCGTTGCAACTCAACATAAAGGCGGTCGGGGAACCCTTTGGCGAGGTCTTGCATGAAGGCTTGCGCTTTGGGGGTTTGGCCTGTGCGCAAAAGCCGCCCGATGGGGCCGTCAGGACCGCCGGAAAGGCAAATGAGCCCCTCGGAATGTTTGTGCAGCTCGTCCATCGTGACCTGTGGCAATTGCCCGTCCGCGTCGAGATAGGCGCAGGAATTGAGCTTCATCAGGTTCATATAGCCCGCTTCGGATTGCGCGAGCAGGACGATGGGCGCGGGCGGCTCGGCGCGTTTGCCGGGCTCGGGCGGCAGGTATGTGACGTCGACCTGACAGCCGACGATGGGCTGTATCCCCGCTTTGGCGGCGTATTCCGAGAATTCGAGAGCGCAAAACATGTTGTTGCTGTCGGTCACGGCAACGGCGGGCATGCCTGCGCGAGCGGCCATGTCGGAGATTTTTTTGACCGGCACGGCCCCCTCAAGGAGGGAGTATTCAGAGTGCACGCGCAGATGAATGAATCGAGGAGATTTGATCATACCCCCTACCATATTGAGTGGTTTGAAAAGGAGAAAGCGGATAACGTGATAGGTATGAAAATCGCCGCTTTCTTAGCCCTTTTGATGGCCACGCCAGTTTCCGCGCTGTCGGTGCATCGATGTGTGAACCTTGGGAATGCGCTGGATGCGCCGCGAGAGGGGGAATGGGGATATACGATCACCCCTCGTGATCTTGATTGGATTGCCGCGCAGGGATTTGACACCATTCGTCTGCCGGTGCGGTTTTCACAAGGATGGAACGGGCGGATTGATCCGGCGCTGATGCGGCGTGTGCGGCAGGTTATTGGACAGGCAGAAGAACGCGGGTTGCAGGTGATTTTGGACCTGCATCACTTTGAAGCTCTGATGCAAGATCCGGCCCAGCATGGCCCAACATTGGTGGCGATTTGGGATGAATTGGCGGCCCTTTTTGAAGGGCATGGGCCGGGCCTTATTTTTGAAATTGTCAACGAGCCGACCGAGAACCTGAGCACGGAAGCGGCCGTTGCCCTTTATAATCAGATCATACCGCGGATTAGGGCGCGGCATCCGGACCGCTGGATCATTGTGTCGGGGGGCAATTGGTCGAGCATCGAAGAAATGATGCGCCTTGGTGCGCCGACGCGGAATGTTGCCCTGACGTTTCATTATTATTCGCCTTGGGAGTTCACCCATCAAAACGCAGGCTGGATGACCGATCCACCGCCCGCCCGCGATTGGGGCACCGCGGCGGAGCGACGCCAAGTTGACGCGGATATGGCACTGGCGGCATCGCGTGATGCGCCTGTGTTCCTTGGGGAATTTGGCGTAAGCCAAGAGACCAAACCGGCGCGGCGGGCCGTTTGGACAGAATATGTGCGCCGTGCTGCGGAGGCGCAGGGAATTGGATGGTGCGCGTGGTCGTTGACCGCATCCTTTCCGATATTGGATGAGGAACGGCGCGATTGGGAGCCCGGGATGCGCGCGGCCTTGATGGCACCGTGACCAAAATTTGGGCTTGCTAAATGGCGGTGATCCGCGTTTGACTGTGCCTGTAACTGCCCGGCCTGTCTACGCCGCATCGACAGGGGTATTGGGCGCAAAACGTTGGTAAGGCGGCGAGAAAATCCCACATGGAGATCGCATTCCGATTGAATGGCGAGGTCCAACGCGCCAACGCCACGCCCACCACCACTTTATTGGATTGGCTCCGAGAGACGCGCGGACTTTGCGGCACCAAAGAAGGCTGTAACGAGGGCGATTGCGGGGCCTGCACGGTGATGGTGTCGGACGCGGATGGCGCACGGGCGTTGAATGCCTGCATCCTATTGTTGCCGCAACTTGCGGGAAAATCAGTCCGCACGGTTGAAGGGATTTCCGGGCCGGATGGCGCGCTGCACCCGGTTCAACAGGCGATGATTGACCACCACGGCAGCCAATGCGGATTTTGCACGCCCGGCTTTGTTGTATCGATGGCCACCGCGCATTTGAATGGCGCCACCGATCACGACACCCAACTGGCGGGCAATCTGTGCCGCTGTACGGGATACGCGCCAATTGTGAAGGCCGCGCAGGCGGCGGCGGACGCACCTGTGCCCGCGTGGATGAATGAAGACACCAGCGCAATTGTACAAGCGGCCGATGGGCCCTTCATGCCCACCTCGGCGGACGCGTTTGCGGCGTGGTACATCGCCCACCCAAAGGCCACCGTGATCGCGGGGGCCACGGATGTAGGGCTTTGGGTGACCAAACAATTTCGCGATTTGGGCGCGATCGCTTTTCTTGGGCGGTGCCGTGATTTGGCGACGATTGAGGAAACGAAAGACGGCCTGAAGATCGGGGCGATGGCCACGATGACGGACGTGTATGAGGCCGTGAAGGACAGCCACCCCAGCTATGCCGAAATGATCCGGCGGTATGGGTCAGTCCAAGTACGCAATGCCGCAACGATTGGCGGCAATATCGCCAACGGCTCGCCTATTGGGGACAACCCGCCCGCGTTGATTGCGGCAGGTGCCAGATTGCATTTGCGGCGAGATGACGTGCGGCGCGAGATGCCGATTGAGGATTTCTTTGTTGAGTATGGCAAACAAGACCGCCGCCCCGGAGAGTTTGTTGAGGCGGTGACATTGCCACGCGATGTGCCAAACCTGCGGTGTTATAAGCTTTCGAAACGGTTTGATCAGGATATTTCGGCGGTATGTGGCGGTTTCAATTTGGGTGTTGAGGACGGGGTAATTGTATCGGCACGCATTGCTTTTGGCGGTATGGCCGGGACACCGATGCGAGCGGCGCATGTTGAGGGGGCGCTGGTTGGCAAGGCATTCACATCGGATGTGATTGACGCAGCAGCCGCGGAATTTGAACGTGATTTCAAACCGATGAGCGACATGCGTGCCTCGGCGGAATACCGAATGCGCGCGGCGCAGAACATGTTGCGGCGGTATCACGCACAGATGACCGGAGCGGCGGTAGATATTTTGGAGGTGGGGCCATGAGTGTTGGAGCCCCCCTGCCCCATGATGCGGCCCACCTGCATGTGACGGGGGCCGCGCGGTATGTGGATGACGCGCCGATGCCCGCGAATACGTTGCACTTGGCCTTTGGCCTATCCACGGTGGCGCGCGGTCGGATCACGGCGATGGATTTGGCTCCGGTATTGGCGGCACAGGGCGTTGTGCGGGTGATGGTGGCGGCAGATTTGCCGCATGCAAACGACGTCTCGCCTGCGGCCCATGACGAGCCGTTGTTGTCGGACGGCGCGGTGCAGTACATCGGGCAGCCAATTTTTTGTGTGATCGCGACAAGCCATTTGGCCGCACGCAAAGCGGCGCGTCTGGCGCGGGTGGCATATGCCGAGGACACACCCATTTTGACCATCGATGAGGCGATTGCCGCCAATAGCCGATTTGAGGATGGGCCAGTGATTTGGGCCAAAGGCGATCCGGATGCCGCAATAGCAGGTGCCGCGCATCGCCATGCCGGACAGATTGAAATTGGCGGCCAAGAGCATTTCTATCTTGAGGGGCAAGCGGCGCTCGCGGTTCCGCAAGAGGACGGGGATATGGTCGTGCAATCAAGCACGCAGCACCCGACCGAGATACAGCACAAAGTGGCCGAGGCCATTGGTGTGCCGATGCACGGCGTGCGCGTGGAGACCCGGCGGATGGGCGGCGGATTTGGTGGCAAAGAAAGCCAAGGCAACGCGCTGGCCGTAGCCTGTGCCGTGGCTGCGCACCTGACCGGGCGGCCATGCAAGATGCGCTATGACCGTGATGATGATATGATCATCACCGGCAAGCGGCATGATTTCCGCATCAAATATGATGTGGGGTTTGATGCAGATGGGCGGATCGAAGGGCTGGCGTTTACGCAATTCGCGCGGTGTGGTTGGGCGCAGGATTTGTCGCTTCCGGTGTGTGACCGGGCGATGTTGCATGCCGATAATGCATATCACTTGCCTGCCGTTCGCATCACCTCGCATCGCCTTAGAACCAACACCCAAAGCGCCACAGCCTTTCGCGGATTTGGGGGGCCGCAAGGAATGGTGGGCATTGAACGCGTGATCGAGGACATCGCCCATCAGCTTGGGCGTGATCCGCTTGAGGTGCGGCGGGCGAATTTTTACGCACAGATGGCCCCGGCCCCCGAGGCGGCGCAAACCACGCCTTATGGGATGCCAGTTACCGATTTTATCCTTGGCGATATGACACATGCACTTGTGCAATCATCAGATTACGAGGCGCGGCGAACGGCGATTGCGGCGTGGAATGCCGCCAATCCGATCCTCAAAAAAGGGATCGCGCTGGTTCCGGTGAAATTTGGGATATCGTTCACGTTAACCCACCTTAATCAGGCTGGGGCATTGGTGCATGTGTATCAAGATGGATCAATCCACCTCAACCATGGTGGCACGGAAATGGGCCAAGGCCTGTTTCAAAAGGTGGCACAGGTTGCCGCGAGCCGGTTTGGTGTTGGGATCGAAACGGTCAAGATCACCGCGACAGACACAGCAAAAGTGCCCAATACATCGGCCACGGCGGCCTCGTCCGGATCAGATCTTAATGGAATGGCAGTGCTGGCGGCCTGTGACGCGATCAAGACACGGATGGCAAACTGCGTCGCGCAGGTGCATGGATGTGCCGCCGACGCGGTGGTTTTTGAGAACGGCAGAGTGCG
>JALZWD010000080.1 GCA_023300365.1 Flavimaricola sp.
CTGCCGAAACCAACGACGTTGTGTTCTTGTTTGATGGTCCCATTCTCCACGACGCGACCAAGGCTGCACACCTCATGATTGAGGGCCT
This sequence comes from Flavimaricola sp., assembly GCA_023300365.1. Classification (GTDB taxonomy): domain Bacteria; phylum Pseudomonadota; class Alphaproteobacteria; order Rhodobacterales; family Rhodobacteraceae; genus JALZWD01. The sequence continues at coordinate 89 of JALZWD010000080.1, forward strand.
TCCCAATCCAAAACCCGGCAAAGCGGAAATTGGTGCCTTCTTGGGCCACCGTTTTCCCGGCCTCCAAAAACAACTGTCCCATGATGGCGCAACGTTCCAAACGCTTCCCGCCGCAGACACGCCCGCAACAACCGCCAAGATCGACAAAATTGGGGAAACCCTGCGCCTGACAATTCATCTCAATGATGCGGACGAAATCGCGGTTCACCCGTTGGCAATGTCTGCGATGCGTGATGAGCTTTCCGCCCTCCGGCATATCGGCGAGACGTCGCCCCAACTCATTTGGAAACTCGGTGCAAATGATGCAGTTGTTTGGGCAAACGCCGCATATCTTTCGCTTGTTGATCAAATTGAAAAACCAGCCCCCGGTCTCAAATCCGATTGGCCACCTATCCGCTTGTTTTCCGATCTTAAGATCGACGCCACACTGCCAAACCAACGGGCAAATGTGTTTAACCCAAGCACGCAGACACAAGAATGGTATGATATCACCTCAAGCCCCTGCCAAGGCGGCAGCATCTTGTTTGCAAACTGCGCCAGTGCAATCGTTAAGGCTGATGAGCAAAGCAAGGTCTTTGTCCAAACCCTCACAAAGACCTTTGCAGAATTATCCACCGGATTGGCCATCTTTGATCGCTCACGGCGGTTGGTCATGTTCAATCCCACCCTAATTGAGATGACACAACTGCCCATTTCTTTCCTAAGCGGCCAGCCGGTTTTTCGCGCCGTCCTTGATCGCTTGCGCGATGGCGGCATGCTGCCCGAACCCAAAAACTATTCAACGTGGCGCGCCGAAGTTGCTGCTCTTGAGGTCGAGGCCGAAAATGGCACCTATAGTGAAATTTGGACAATGCCCGGTGGCCAAACTTACCGTGTCACAGGACGTCCCCACCCAAACGGCGCACTTGCGTTTTTGATCGATGACATCAGCGCAGAAATAACCCGCACCAGAACCTTTCGATCCGAACGCGAGATCACCCAAGGCGTCGTCGATGCGCTCGACGAAGCAATTGCCGTCTTTTCCCGGACCGGAGCGCTCATCATGTCGAATGCGCAATATGACGAAGACTGGTCTGAAAAAGACCCTAAGGCCGGATCAAATTTGACAGCCGAGCTTGCATTTTGGCAAAAGACATCGGTGCCAAACCCCGTATGGACATCAATCCATACCTGCATCACCGCCACAACAAACCGCCGCCCCACAACTGAAACTATTCGGTTGCCCGACGGGCGTTCGGTCTCTTGCCGGGTCGCCCCACTTGTCGGTGGCGCAAGCCTCATAGGTTTTCGCTACGACGCGGTGGCCCAGCCGCCCGGTGAAGTCGACGCGGTGCACCAAAACCTAAAACGCGATCTCGAGGTCTCCGAGTCCCGCTAAAACTCAGTTTGGCCTTGCGGGCGCTGGCAGCACATCTACTTTGCCAGTCATGTCACCTGATCGCTACAAATTTGTCCTGTCGTCCGAGAGCAAAACCATGGACTTGGCCTCCCATTGTGCCGGACAAGCCGCGCCAGGCGATACCTTCCTGCTTGCGGGCGATATCGGTTCAGGAAAATCAACATTCGCCCGCGCCTTCATCCGCGCGCGCCTTGCCTCACCGCACGAGGACGTGCCCTCTCCAACTTTCACCGTCGTCCAAACCTACGATCATCCCAGCGGCGATATCTGGCATTGCGACCTTTACCGGCTTTCGGCCCCTTCCGAAGTCATCGAACTGGGATTAGAAGACGCGTTTTCAGACGCCATTTGTCTTGTCGAATGGCCTGATCGCTTGGCCGACCTTCGCCCAGATGGGGCCATCACAATCGAGATGCAAGCAACGCCCTCGCATCACCTGTTCGTGGCACAAGGACCAAACGAACGACTTGCACGATTGTTTGATGGATATGCATGATCCGTTCCTAAACTTGGCTAAAATGGGGTTCGGAAATTGGGCCCAAACGCCGCTCAAGGGTGATGCCTCATCGCGCCGGTTTATTCGGCTTGCCTACGGTACCGGGCAAACCGCAATCGCGATGCACACACCCGGCGATCTCATCCAAAGCCAAAACGCGTTTGAAATGCTCACCAACCATCTGCGGGCACAAGGGCTCAGCGCCCCAGAAATTTTCGCGCAAGACATGGATGCAGGCCTGATGGTTCTCGAGGATCTTGGGCCAACCGATCTTGCAACTCATATCGCGCAGCACCCCGACCAAGAAATAACTCTCAACCAAGCAGCCATCGATATCATCGCCGCCTTGCACGCAAAACCCGCGCCCGCCACCCTCAAGGCACTCACCGCGGATGTCGCAATCGAGATGCTCGACCCGTTTTTTGAGTTTTATGCCGCCGACCTATCCGCCACCAAACAGCAGGCCATAACACAGGCATTTCACCCCCTCTTGGCCTCAACCCTCCAAATTCCAATGTCGCTCGCACTGCGCGACTATCACGCAGAAAACCTTATCTGGAGAGACGCCAAAACCGGCCTCGACCGCATCGGTGTGCTGGATTTCCAAGACGCGATCTTGGCCCCATCAGAATACGATTTGGCCTCGTTGTTGCGGGATGCGCGGCGCGATGTCTGCGAGGCAATCTACCGCGATGGCGTCACCTATTTCGCGCATAAAACCGGACAACACCAAGACACGGTACACCAACGCTGCGCCGTGCTGGGTGTACAACGAAACTTGCGGATCCTTGGCATCTTTGCCCGGCTTGCAAAACGCGATGGCAAACCCGGATATTTGGATTTTATCCCCCGCGTCAAAAATTACATCTTCGCCGACCTCACGCATCCAACGCTGTCACCCCTAGCCAAGGTGCTGCACCCAATTTTGCACGAGACACCCAATGCCTAACCCAACAAGCATCATGATCTTTGCCGCCGGAAAAGGCACGCGCATGTTGCCGCTTACCCAACATCAACCCAAGCCTCTGATCGCCGTAGAGGGCAAAGCGCTTTTGGATCACGCGATGGACCTGATCCCCCCCTTGGGCCCGATGCGGCGGGTGGTTAATCTCCACTATAAATCCGCAATGATCCGCAACCACCTCAGTGGACAAGACATCCAATTCTCGGACGAAACCGACCAGCTTCTCGAAACTGGCGGGGGCCTGCGCCACGCCCTCCCACTGCTTGGAACCGATCCGGTCTTTACCCTAAACACCGATGCCGTTTGGCGCGGTGCCAATCCACTACAGCAGCTCGCCAAAGCGTGGGATCCAACCCAGATGGACGCTCTACTGCTGCTGATCAAACAAGAAAACGCCATAGGGCACTCTGGCCAAGGCGACTTCGTGGTGGACCAAAACGGCCGTCTTTCCCGTGGGCCCGGGCATATTTATTCTGGCGCACAAATCATCAAGACCGACGGGCTAGCGGACATCACTGACACGGTCTTTTCCCTCAATCTTCTGTGGGACAAGATGCTCAAAAACACGCGACTATTTGGCTTGGTCTCCGATACATCTTGGTGTGATGTAGGCAAGCCTTCCAGCCTTCCTTTGGCATCTGCAATGCTTGGAAAACCACATGTTTGATCCCTCCGATCATCCCCGCATCTTTGGCCTCCCCGCAGGCATTGATTTTGCAACCAGCGTTACGCACGGGCTGATGTCGCGCTTGGATGACACCACGCCCGAGGCATTGGGCCGCGTCACAATCTACGTCAACACGCGCCGCATGCAGCGCCGTATCCGTACGGTTTTTGACCAAGGCCCTGCGCGGATTTTGCCCAAGGTGCGCCTCATCACCGACCTCGCGCTTGATCCCATAAGCAGCACCCTGCCCCCGCCCGCGTCACCCCTGCGTCGACGGCTCGAACTGTCTCAATTGGTTGCGGCCCTCCTCGACCAAGAACACGAGCTCGCGCCACGCTCTGCCCTTTTTGATCTCGCCGACAGCCTCGCGGCACTCATCGACGAAATGCAGGGCGAAGGGGTTACACCCGATGTCATCAAGGCTCTCGATGTTACAGATTTGTCCGGCCATTGGGAACGATCCCTCAAATTCATCCAACTCATCCAAACCTATTTTGACCCCGACCAAACCGCGCCCGACCGCGAGGCCCGCCAGCGCCAAGTGATCGAGGCATTGATCGAAAATTGGCGCGCAACGCCCCCCACTGACCCGATCATTGTCGCGGGCTCTACCGGGTCTCGTGGGGCCACGGGCCTGCTTCTCGCCGCCGTTGCCCGCCTTCCTCAGGGGGCCGTGATCCTGCCGGGCTTTGATTTCGATTTACCGGCCTCTGTTTGGTCAACTCTGGCCGATCCACTTACCGCAGAAGACCACCCCCAAGCGCGGTTTGAACGGCTAACGACCACCCTTGGCATGGATCCTAAATCCATCCCCGCATGGCACGATGCGCCCGCACCAAACCCCGCGCGCAACGCCCTTGTCTCGCTGGCACTGCGCCCGGCACCCGTCACCGATCAATGGCGCAAAGACGGCCCCGATCTTGGCCCGCTCGACATCGCAACCAAAGGTCTCACCCTCCTTGAGGCGCCTTCCCCAAGACTTGAGGCCGAAGCAATCGCCCTGCGCCTTCGTCAGGCGGCTGACGAGGGGATCACCGCCGCCCTCATAACGCCCGACAGGATGCTGACGCGGCAGGTGGCCGCGGCCCTTGATCGTTGGCACATCACCCCCGACGATAGCGCGGGCATGCCGTTGCCGCTTTCGCCACCGGGGCGCCTCTTGCGCCAAACGGCCGCCCTGATGGGCGCCACCTTAACGGCCGAGGCATTGCTCAGCTTGCTGAAACATCCGCTGTGCCATTCAACCGATGGCCGCAACAACCACCTGCGCTGGACCCACGATCTTGAATTTTGGAATAAACTCAAAAACCTGACGCTTACCACCAAAGAGATTCGTAAGATTGGATTCCCCCTTTCTGAGGCCCTGATTACCAGGGGTCGCCATATTTCCAAAGGTACTATTCAGTGCGCTTTATATGCGATGGAACACGGTGTAGCTATGAATATTGCCGGGGGTACCCACCACTCTTTTACCAACCGTGGAGAAGGTTTTTGTATTCTGAATGATTTTGCAATTACAGCAAATTAT
>JALZWD010000081.1 GCA_023300365.1 Flavimaricola sp.
CATCAACTAGGGCCATCTTGCCCTGATTTTTTAGGAGACCTTAGATGAAGAACCTTACTCTTGCGGGCGTATTTGCCGTTTTGGCAGCCCCTGTCATGGCAGAAGGCGATGCAGCAGCCGGCGAAGAAGCCTTTGGCCGCCAGTGCGTATCGTGCCATATCGTTGCGGATGGCGACGGAAATGTCCTTGCTGGCCGTCGGGCACGCACCGGGCCGAACCTCTACAACCTTGTTGCACGCGGCATTGGCACAGCGGATTTCGACTATGGCGATTCGATTGTTGAATATGGGGCCACAGGTGCCACTTGGACGGAAGAAGCTTTCGTCGGCTATGTGATGGACCCAACAGGCTATTTGCGTGAAGCTTTGGACGATCGTCGTGCCCGCGCAAAGATGAGCTTTCAGGTGCGCAGCGCCGATGATGCGGCCAACATCTATGCCTATTTGGCGACATTTGCCGAATAAGACGGCATGTCATTGATTTGAGGAAGGCCCCCGATAAATTCGGGGGCCTTTTTCGTGGGGCCAGCGCCCCCTGCCCTCTTGCGCCGCTGTGCTTTGGCGTTATGGTCACACGCACCTCGGGGTGCATGTAATGTGCTGAGACGCGATGTCGCGGACCCGTAGAACCTGAACCGGTTAACACCGGCGGAGGGAAGGTTGCGGGAAACATCCCCATGCCCCACTCCGTCCGGCGCATGAAAGGATGATGACATGACCCGTTTTCCATTTGTCGCAGGACTAATGCTTGCCAGTGCCTCGATGGCACAGGCCGAGGATTTGCCTGTTCTAACAGTTTATACATACGACAGCTTTGTCACCGATTGGGGCCCCGGCCCCGCGATTGAGGCGGCATTTGAAGAGGTATGTGCCTGTGATCTTGAGTTTTCGGGCCATGGCGATGGGGCGGCATTGTTGGCGCGCCTGATGCTTGAGGGGCCGCGCACGCAGGCGGATGTGGTGCTTGGCCTTGATACCAATCTGATTGCGGGGGCGCGCGAGACCGGTGCGTTTGCCGAGCACGGCCTTGAGATTGTGCATGACCTGCCGATTGAATGGGAGGACGCGACGTTTGTGCCCTATGATTACGGGTATTTTGCCTTTGTTGGTGCAGCCGGAGATGCGATGCCAGCATCGATTGAGGCGCTGGCGGCGAGTGATCTGAGCATTGTGATCCAAGACCCGCGCTCATCAACGCCGGGCTTGGGGTTGTTGATGTGGGTTGAGGCGGCATACGGCGACAGGTCTGGCGAAATTTGGGAGGCCTTGGCGGACAATATCGTGACCGTCACCCCCGGCTGGTCGGAGGCCTATGGTTTGTTCCTTGAGGGGGAGGCCGACTTGGTGCTGTCTTATACCACTTCGCCGTCCTACCACATCATTGCAGAAGAGGACGCGAGCAAAGCCGCGCTGATCTTTGATGAGGGGCATTACATGCAGATCGAAGTGGCCGCGAAAGTGGCGGCGAGCGATCAAGGCCCGCTGGCCGATCAATTCTTGGCGTTTATGTTGTCGGGCGGGTTTCAGGACGTGATCCCCACGACCAATTGGATGTTTCCGGCGGTTTTGCCCGAGGGTGGTTTGCCCGAAGGGTTTGCCGATCCTGCGGAGGTGGGCGAGGCGCTGTATCTTGATCCCGAAGTGGCGCAGGCGGTGCGTGAGGGGGCGATTGCACAATGGCGCGCGGCGCTGTCTCAGTAACCTCTGCTCCGCGCTGGCCCGGCCTTTTGGTGGCCGGGCTGGTGATGGTTTTGACCCTTGGCACGGTGACGGCGGTTGCCGTGCGGGGGGGATGGGGCGTTTTGGACGCGGGCGATTGGGCGGCGGTACGATTTACCGTTGTGCAGGCGTTGGTGTCGGCGTTGATTTCTGTTTTGGCCGCGATCCCGGTGGCGCGGGCGCTGGCGCGGCGGCAGTTTTGGGGGCGTGGTTTGCTGATCACGTTGCTGGGCGCGCCGTTTATCCTGCCGGTGATCGTGGCGATCCTTGGGCTTCTTGCGATTTTGGGGCGGGGCGGCGTTTTAAACGCAGGCCTTGCCGGGATGGGTTTGCCGCAGGTGTCGATTTATGGCTTTCACGGGGTGGTTCTGGCGCATGTGTTCTTTAACCTGCCCTTGGCGACGCGCCTGATTTTGCAAGGCTGGCTGGCGATCCCATCGGAGCGGTTTCGTTTGGCCGCGAGTTTGGGCGCGCCCGTTGGGCCATTGCTAGAGCGGCCCATGTTGCGGGCGGTGGTGCCCGGCATTTTTGTGGCAATTTTTCTGATTTGTCTGACGAGTTTTGCCGTGGCCCTGACCCTTGGTGGAGGACCGCGTGCGACGACGGTGGAATTGGCGATTTACCAAGCCTTGCGGTTTGAGTTTGACCTTGGAGGCGCGGCACAGCTGGCGTTGTTGCAATTTGCGCTGTGCGCCATCGCGGCCCTGATTGCGTGGCGTGTGACGGTGCCAAGCGCATTGGGCGGCGGTTTGGACCGCGCGGTGCAGCGGTGGGATGGAAGCGCGGGCGCGTTGTGGCGGGACCGTGTGGCGATTGGGGGTGCGGCAGTTTTCTTGATCTTGCCGCTTGCCGCAGTTGTTTGGCGCGGATTGGGCGGGCTGTTTGAAATGCCGCCCTCGATTTGGATGGCGGCGGGCCGCTCAGTGATCGTGGCCATTGCCTCTATGGTGATCTGTATCGGCATGGCGCTGGCGCTGGCCCTGCGGGGCGGGGTGTTGGCAGGGATAAGCGCGTCACTGCCTTTGGCCGCAAGCAGCCTTGTGATGGGAACCGGGCTGTTCTTGATCCTATTTCCCATGATGAACCCCGCGAGCCTTGCCTTGCCCATCACGGCGGTGGTGAATGCGGTGATGGCCCTGCCCTTTGCCTTGCGCAGCCTGTTGCCCGCCGTTGCACAGGCCGAGACGGT
>JALZWD010000082.1 GCA_023300365.1 Flavimaricola sp.
CCCGTCCAAAGCCACGGCCTTGTTCGGTCAATCGCACGCCGAGGCTGATTTCCTCGAAGCCTTCACGTCGGGTCGTTTGCATTCCGGCTGGCTGATCACCGGGCCCAAAGGCATCGGCAAAGCCACCCTCGCCTACCGCATCGCCCGCTTTCTTCTCGCCACACCGCTGCGCGACAGCGATCAGGGCGGCATGTTCGGCGCACCGCCCCCCACCCAGACACTCGACATTGATCCCGCCCACGCGGACGCCAAACTCATGGCCGCGGGCGCACACCCCCGCCTGTTCACCGTCAAACGCGGCCTCAACGACAAAGGCGACAAACTGTCGGCCTTCATTACCGTCGATCCAGTACGCAAACTCAAAGGCTTCTTTCAGCTTTCCGCCACCGACGGCGGCGCGCGCGTCGTGATTATCGACAGCGCCGACGAGATGAACACATCCGCCGCCAACGCGGTCCTCAAAGAGCTCGAAGAGCCTCCCGCCAACACCACGCTGCTGCTGATCTCGCACCAACCCTCTCGGCTCTTGCCCACCATCCGCTCGCGGTGCCGCGAACTGCGCTGCCAAACACTTAGCCCCGATGGCCTTACCGCCGCCCTTGCCGCAATGGAGGTGCACGCGGATGCCCCCGAGGCGCTGTCGGTTCTGGCCCAAGGCTCCGTCGGCGACGCCCTGCGCATGACCCGCTCAGGCGGCCTGCACCTTTACGCCGAACTTATGGGCCTGCTGTCCGGCCTGCCACACCTCAATCGCCAAGCCGCACTTAAATTGGCCGAAAGCTGCGCTGGCGCCAAAAATGCCGCCCGCTTCACCCTCGTCCTCGATCTGCTCGATATCTTCCTTGCGCGCGCCGCCCGCACCGGCCTCATGGGCGAGCCATCCGCACAAGCCGCCCCCAACGAGGCCCGCCTGCTCGCCACCCTCGCGCCCCACGATCACGCCGCACGCGGCTGGGCCACGCTGCAACAAACCCTGTCTGCCCGCGCCCGCCACGGCCAAGCGGTGAACCTTGACCCCGCCGCCCTGATCCTCGACATCCTATTGAAAATAGAAACCACCGCGCAGAAAACCGCGCCCCTATCCCCGGCTCCCGCATGACCAATCCCATCCTCGTCGACAGCCATTGCCACCTCGATTTCCCCGATTTCGACGGCGAATTGCCCGATATCATCGCCCGCGCCCACGCCGCAGGCGTCGCCCGCATGGTCACCATCTGCACCAAACTGCGGCTCGAACCCCAAGTCCGCGCGATTGCCGAGGCCCACCCATCCGTCTTCTTTGCCGCAGGCACACACCCGATGTCCGCCGCCGACGAACCCCTGGCCACCGTCGATGATCTGATCACCATCGCCGCACACCCCAAAATGGTCGGCATTGGCGAGACCGGCCTTGATTATCACTACACATCTCAGAGCGCCGAACGCCAAAAAACATCCCTGCGCACCCATATTACCGCCGCGCGGCAAACCGGCCTGCCGCTCATCATCCACGCCCGCGCCGCCGACGACGACATGGCCGCAATCCTCAAAGAGGAATACGCCAACGGCCCCTACACGTGCGTCCTGCACTGCTTCTCATCCTCGCCCGAACTGGCCCGCGCGGCCCTCGATCTCGACTTCTACCTGTCGATGTCGGGCATCGCTGCCTTCCCTAAATCCCAAGACCTGCGTGATATTTTCGCCGCCGCCCCGCACGACCGCATCCTTGTCGAAACCGACAGCCCCTACCTCGCGCCCCCGCCCCACCGCGGCAAACGCAACGAACCCGCCTTCACCGCCCATACCGCCGCCAAAGGCGCAGATGCCTTGGGCCTCTCACTCGACGATTTCGCCGCCCAAACCACCGCAAACTTCGACCGCCTCTTCACCAAAGCCGCCAATTGGAGCGCCCCTTAATGCTTCTTTTGGCCCTCACTCCCGCCGGAGGCATCCAACCTTGACGGCAACCCTCACCCTCACAATTCTGGGCTGCGGCTCCTCGGGCGGCGTTCCGCGCCTCTCGGACACACCCGGCGGCAACTGGGGGGACTGCGATCCCACCAATCCCAAAAACCGCCGCCGCCGCTGCTCGCTTTTGGTCACGCGCACCTCGGCCGAGGGCCAAACCCGCGTCCTCATCGACGCCTCCCCCGATATGCGCGAACAACTCCTTGATGCGGGCGTCGGCACGCTTGATGCGTTGGTCCTCACCCACGCCCACGCCGACCACACCCACGGCCTCGACGATATTCGCATGGTCACGATCAACACCCGCAAACGCCTCCCCGTATGGGCCGACCACACCACCGCCGAGGCGATGAATGCGCGCTTTGGATATGTCTTCACCACCCCGCCCGGCTCGTCCTATCCGCCCATCTGCGATCTACAGCTTATCGACGGCACCACAACCATCACAGGCCCCGGTGGCCCAATCACGCTCACCCCCCTCACCGTCACCCATGGCAACATCGACGCGCTGGGGTTTCGCATCGCCAACACCGCCTATATCCCCGATGTATCGGCCATCCCCGATAACATCTGGCCCCAAATCACGGGCCTCGACACCCTCATCATCGACGCCCTGCGCTACACCCCACACCCCTCTCATGCACATGTCGCCCAATCCCTCGACTGGATCGCCCGCGCCGCGCCCAAACGGGCCATCCTCACCAATATGCACGTCGACATCGACCACGACACAATCTTGGCCGACACGCCCGCGCATATCTCCCCCGCCCACGACGGCCTGAGCCTGCACGTTGATGACTAACCCTGCGTCTCATCTTGCCAAAAATACTCACCTCAACACCGCCCCACACAGCTCGGTGCCCAAATGATCGCCCTCCTCTCCATCATCTTGCCGGTCTTTATCGTCATCGGCTTTGGCACACTCGCCCGCTGGGCCAATCTCTTCACCGACGACCACGTCGCGGGCCTCATGCGCTTTGCCCAAAACTTCGCGATCCCAATGCTGCTGTTCCGCGCCATCTCCACACTCGACCTTGGCCAAAACATCGACATGCCCCTACTGGGCAGCTTCTACATCGGCGCCCTCGCAGGTTTTGCCATCGGCATGACCGGCGCACGCGTGCTGTTCAAACGCAGTTGGGAAGACGCCACCGCCATCGGCTTTTGCGGCCTGTTTTCCAACTCCCTCCTGCTCGGCCTTCCCATCACCGAGCGCGCCTACGGCACCGACGCGCTGGCCTCAAACTTCGCCATCATCGCCCTGCATGCGCCGTTTTGCTACTTTGTCGGCATCACTGTGATGGAAATCGTGCGCGCACGCGGTGCCAACATGGCCCATCTCCCCGCCAAAGTGCTCGGCGCCATGTTCCACAACGCCATCATCCTTGGCATCGCACTGGGCTTTGTGGTCAATATCATCGGCGTCACACTGCCCGTGGTGCTCACGGATGCGCTCGATCTGATGGTCCGCGCCGCCCTGCCTGCCGCGCTGTTTGGCCTCGGCGGCGTGCTCTACCGTTACCGCCCCGAGGGCGATATGCGCACGATCCTCTTTATCGTTGCGGTCTCCTTGCTGGTCCACCCCACCGTGGTTTGGCTTATGGGCGGGGCCACGGGTCTTTCTGATGCGGGCCTGCGCTCGGCCGTCATCACCGCCGCGATGGCGCCGGGCATTAATGCCTATCTTTTCGCCAATATGTACGACGCCGCCAAACGCGTGGCGGCCTCTGCGGTGTTGGTCGGAACCACCGCCTCAATCCTCACCGCCAGCCTTTGGATAGCGCTCCTGCCGTAAGGTGCGGTACACCGCACC
>JALZWD010000083.1 GCA_023300365.1 Flavimaricola sp.
GCGGGGTCCACCCACGTCAGATTGCCAACACCACCCAAATTCAAAAACGCCACCGGGGCATCCGCCCCAATGTGGCGTGCCAAGGCATGGTGATAAAACGGCGCCAATGGCGCGCCCTGTCCCCCCATCTCCACGTCATTGCTGCGAAAATCCCAAACCATCGGCGCACCCAAAGCCTCGGCCAAAACCGCACCATTGCCCACCTGCAAAGTGCGCCCATTGCTTGGGTCATGCGCCAATGTTTGGCCGTGAAACCCGATCAAATCAACATCCTCAAACTGGCCCAACAACTCGGCATGCGCCTGCTCAATCAGCACCCCTGCCGCCTCAACCTGCGGACCAGACCATTGCCCCAATGCCGCGCGCAAAATCTCTTGCTCGGCGCCGGAATAAGCCCGAAACGCCGTCTCGCCAAACTCCAAATGCCCCGCGCCATCCGTCACCAAAACGGCCGCATCCACGCCATCAAGCGACGTGCCAGACATCGCCCCCAACACACGCATCGGCTTGCCAGATCTTAGCGCTTTCAACATGCCACTTTCCCTCAGTCCTGCCGCACCATATAGAGACTTGTGCACCCCAGTGGCCCCAAGGACAAGCTATGACCTACCATCCCAAATCCGACTTTATGCGTGTGATGATCGAACGCGGCTTTTTGGCCGATTGCACCGACTATCAGGGATTAGACGAGGCTTTCTCCAAAGGGGTCGTGCCCGCCTATATCGGCTTTGACGCCACGGCCACATCGCTGCACGTCGGGTCATTGATCCAAATTATGATGCTGCGCTGGCTGCAAAAAACCGGCCACAAACCGATCACCCTGATGGGCGGCGGCACCACCAAAGTCGGTGATCCCTCATTCCGCGCCGACGAACGCCCCCTGCTTGGCCCCGAACAAATCGACGCCAATATCGCGGGTATCAAACAGGTGTTCTCGGCCTACCTTTCCTACGGCGACGCCCCCACAGACGCGATGATGATCAACAACGCCGAATGGCTGGATCAGTTGAACTACCTCGATTTTCTGCGCGACATCGGGCGGCATTTCTCGATCAACCGGATGCTGTCGTTTGAAAGCGTCAAATCGCGGCTCGACCGCGAGCAATCGCTGTCTTTCCTCGAATTCAACTACATGATCCTGCAAGCCTATGATTTTCTTGAGCTTAATCGCCGCTACGGTTGTCTCCTGCAAATGGGCGGCAGCGATCAATGGGGCAATATCGTCAACGGCATCGACCTTACCCGCCGGGTGCTCGATCACGAAATCTATGGCCTGACCTCGCCGCTTCTCACCACGTCCGACGGCAAAAAGATGGGCAAATCCCAAGCGGGCGCCGTCTGGCTCAACGCGGATATGGTCTCGCCCTACGAATTCTGGCAATTCTGGCGCAACACAACAGATGCCGACACTGGCAAGTTCCTCAAGCTCTACACAGAGTTGCCGATTGAAGAATGCGAACGCTTGGGTGCGCTCGACGGCTCAGAGATCAACGCCGCCAAAATCATTCTTGCCAACCAAGTGACCACCCTGCTGCACGGCGCCGAGGCTGCGGCGGCGGCTGAGGCCACCGCAAAAGAGGTGTTTGAGAAGGGCGGCACAGGCGATGATTTGCCCACGCTCACGCTCGGGGCCTCCGAGGTCTCGGATGGTATCTCGATTGTGCAACTCATCGTGCGTTCGGGTTTGGCAGGCAGCGGCAAAGAAGCCAAACGCTTGATCGAGGGCGGTGGTGCCAAAATGAATGACGCGCCGCTTACCGATGGCGGGGTGATGATCACATCCGCCGATTTGGCCCAACCGCTCAAACTCAGCGCGGGCCGCAAACGTCACGCTCTGGTGCAACTGGGCTAACTAAAAAGCAACCAATCCAGCAAACCGATGACGCCGCCCACCGGCACGGCGACGCAAAGCGCAACCAAGGCGGCCCCAAGCGGGGTTAGCCTTGGGGTTGGCGCACATATGTTGGCGACTTTTTGATCTTTCATCGCCGCATTAACCGCGATTTAGGTTTCCACTGTCTTAACAGACACCATGTACCTGACCCCCTGCCCAACCCCCGATCCCAAACTGATGTTGCCCTTGCAACAACACCCAACCTACGCGCGGGCCTTGGACCAACCCTCCACTCCGGTTCAGGTCCGCGACGATCACGGCCCCGTCGCCTATGCTCTGATCCTGCGTGGCCCGCTTGGCGCGCGCACAATCTTGCGCGGTCCAATTTGGCACCGTGACCTTTGCCGTGCTCAAAAATCAACGGCCCTGCGCACCCTCGCGCCCCGCATTCTCGAAGCCGAAGCCCCCGATCCGGCCCACCGTGCCGCAGGATTTCGTGCCGTCACCACGCCCACTTGGGTGGCCGAATGGCCCCTTGACCCCTGCGCAGCCTCCCGTTGGGCCAATATGCACGGCAAATGGCGCAATGCTTTGCGCGCCGCCCTCAACGCCCCGCTCAAAGTGGTGCATGGCCCTTGGCACGCGACCACAGACCACGCTCTGTTTTCCCTCGCGCGCGCCCATGCGCGGACCCATAAATATACCCCCGCCTCTGCCCGTATTGCGGCGGGGTTTGCCCAGCACCTTCCCAAATCAACGCGTATTTTCACCGCCCACCATAATCGCCACCCCGTGGCCCATATGCTGTTCATTCAGCACGGGCCGGTGGTCACCTATTTCACCGGATGGACAAACGCATTGGGCCGCAAACACCGCGCCCACCACCGCCTTTTGGAAGAGGCCGCACT
>JALZWD010000084.1 GCA_023300365.1 Flavimaricola sp.
GATTTGGGGGAAGTAGCGTGTGAAGCTTGTCTCGGTTGGGGGGATGCCGATGAGGCCCGCGACAGAGCCGCCTTGTTCTTGGATTGCCTGTGAGAAGAAATCGCGATGATCGTGGCCAAAGGCAAAGTCGGGGTAGACGATGGTGACTTTCTTGCCAACGTTTTCGGCCACGAAAGGCGCCATGGCGCGGATCTGGGCTTTTACATCTGTGATGCCGGGTTGCAGGGTATAGCGGTTGAGGATGCCGGAGGCGACATGGTGCCCTTCGGAGACCACGAAGTAGGGTATTTTCAACTCGCCCGCGCGGGGGGCCGAGCCGATGACCACGTGCGAGAACAGTGTGCCAAAGGCCACGTCGCAGTTATGTTGTGTTGCGAATTTTTCGACAGCTTCGGCGCCGCGGTTTGGGTCGGTGCCATCATCTTCTGTGATCAGCTCAACCGGGCGGCCATTGATCCCGCCCTCGTCGTTGATCTTGTTAATTGCGGCGCGTGATGTGCGATCGTACCAGCGGCCATAGGCGGCGCCAATTCCTGTTGCGTGCATCTGGAACCCGATTTTGATGGGTTCGGCCGATTGCGCACTGGCGTAGCGGGCCCAAAGCGGCAGGGTGGCGGCGGCGCCCATGCCCTTGAGGGCGGCGCGGCGTGTTGGTTTGATTAGGTTGGTTTTGGGGGTGATGAGATCGGCCATTTGGTAATTCCCTGTTGAGGTTTTCATCGGGTGGCCATTTGGCCGTTGGGCAGATGATCGCACCGAGGGGGCGATGTGTAAAGGTTTACGCCCCCTGAGGGCTGGCCAAGAGCCATAGACCAAAGAGGGTATAGAGGATCATCAGGGTGGCGATGGGCAGCTGGCTTAGTGCGGCGTTGCGGTGGGTTTGAGTATGGCGCAGAGCGATGACGTGGCCGAGCAGGATGGCGATCATGTGGCCCAATACCACCGCGCCGGCCTGGGCCAGCCAGATGGTGCGCACGGTATCGAGGCGGTTAAAGAGGCCTGTGGTGACTTGGAGGTGGTCCAAGCCGAGCAGGTTGGCGCCAGTGCCCAAGGGATCATTGGCGATGATGGGAAGGGCCTGTGCCTCGACCAGTAGCGCGGGCAGGTAGTGGGCGAAGTGGTAGGCAAAGGCGATTGGTAAGAGGGCGGGGGCAAAAGCGCGGAAGGCCGATGCTGTGTGTGCGGTTTGGCCAATGAGCGCGAGGCCCAACCACAGGCAGGCGGTGTAGATTGCCGTGAGCGCCGGAATGGCGGCGAGAAGCCCCAGCGAGGACCAGCCGATGACCGTGGAGCGGCCGCCAAATTCGAGCGGGTTTTGGCCTGTCCATGAGAACCAAGTGAAGGTGCGGTAGAGGCCATCGAACGAGCCGATGGCAAGAAGGGCGATCATAAACGTGGCGTGTGCGGTGGTGGGGCGCATTTGCAAGAGCGCCCAGCCGGGCAGGCCGATGCGGCGGCGGCCACGGTGGGCGCGGATCGGGGCGAGTTGGCCAAAGCAGTGCATCAACAGGGTGATGGCTTCGGCCCGGATCAGCCATTTGGGGCCAAACAGCAGGCCACCGAGGAAATGGATGAACCAATAGGCGCAGATGCAGGTGATGAGTGTGTGTGGATCATTGGCGCGTGGGCTGACCAGCAGGAGATAGCCCAAGGCAAGAAAGCTGAGCAGTGCGGGCCAGTGGGGCAGGGTTAGCGGCAATGAGGGGCGAAGGCCAAGAGTGCGCATGATCGCGAGGGGGCCGGTCCATGGGGAGATATAGCGCCACAGCGTGCCTGTGATGCCGTGGAGCAGGGTGGCGATGGTCCAGATCAGTGTCCAAAGATAGGCCGGGACGGGGTTGCGGGTGGGGTCGGTGGCGCCGAAGTGGCCCGCAAGGAGGACGGCGCAGAGGAAGACGAAGCTGAGCGTGCTGGTGAGCAGGGGCAGGCGGGGGCGGCGTGTGCGCGTGAGGGCGTGGGTGTGGAACAGGCGCTGGGCCGTTGTTGGCGCAACGAGGGAGATGACGAGGAGTGTGAGGGCGACAGTGGCCACACCGGCGGTGATATAGGCCCCGGTTGGCAGCAAAAGGACAAAGGATTGCTGACCCGCGTGGGCATGTGCGGCGGGGGCCATGCCGATCACCACAAGGACAAGGCATGCAAAGAGGCTCGTGCGGGTCATGACGCTTGGTGCCATGGGTGGGCGCGGGTTTCTAGAGGATCAATTCGGGCCTGTGGGGTTGGCGAGGTTCGAGGCGTTGGTTTTGAGGTGCGGTCTAGGTTGCGTCTGCGAGGATCATGTCGCTTGCTTTTTCGCCAATCATGATGGCCGGGGCGTTGGTGTTGCCCGAGACGATTTCGGGCATGATTGAGCAATCGGCAACACGCAGGCCGGTGACACCGTGCACCCGGAGCCTTTCGTCGACCACCGCAGAGCGATCAGAGCCCATTTTGCAGGTGCCGGTGGGGTGATAGATGGACGCGGTGTTGTCGCGGGCCCATTCGAGTGTGGCGTCATGGTCGGCCATGTCGAGGCTGGCGTGGGGGCGGAATTCTTGGGAAATTTTGGATGCAAGGGGCGCATGTTTGGCGATGGTGCGGGCGATATTGACGCCGGCGACCACGGTATCGCAATCGGTTTTGGTGGAAAGATAGTTGGGAATGATCGCGGGATATGCCGCAGGATCGGGTGATTTGAGGCGGATTTCGCCTTTGGATTCGGGGCGCAATTGGCACACCGACATGGTGAATGCGGAAAATGGGTCGGCGCCTTTGCCGGGATTTTCGGCAGAGAGCGGTTGGACGTGGAATTGGATATCGGGGGTTTCGACGGTTTCGCGAGACTTGAGAAAACCTGTGGCGAGGCTTGCGGCCATTGTCATCGGGCCGGTGCGCGAGGTGAGGTATTTGAGGCCAATCTTGGCCTGACCGA
>JALZWD010000085.1 GCA_023300365.1 Flavimaricola sp.
CACGGCCGAACACGCCCAAATCGGCGCCGAATTAACCGGCGAAGTCCGCGGCAAACACCTGCCCGTCACTGTCGCCAAACTCCCCTTTACACCAGCAAATTTCAAACGCTAACCAACGAGGAACACTATGAAATACACCGAAGATCACGAATGGCTCCGCGAAGAAGACGGCCTGATTGTCGTTGGCATCACCGAACACGCCGCAACGCAGCTTGGCGATATCGTCTTTGTTGAATTGCCCGAGGTCGAAACCCAATCCGCCAAAGGCGACGAAGTTGTCGTGATCGAAAGCGTCAAAGCCGCCTCCGACATCCTCGCCCCGCTCGACGGCGAAATCGTTGCCGTCAACGAGGCCCTCGACGGCAAACCCGCCCTTGTGAACGAAGACCCAACAGGGGCCGGATGGTTTTTCAAACTCAAGGTCGACGATACATCCGTGATCAACAGCTACATGGATGAAGACGAATACAAAGCCCTCATCGACTAACCCTCTCAAATTTCATGCGATTTGGCCCGCCGCCAAAGGCCTAGAAATGCGATCCCAGCCGGAGTTACTACATGTCCTACACGCCCACAGCCTATAACACCTACGATTTCGCCAACCGCCGCCATATCGGACCATCGCCCTCCGAGATGACGCAAATGTTGGCCGCTGTGGGCGTGCCCGACCTTGAGACCCTGATCTCGCAAACCGTGCCCGAAAACATCCGCCAAAAGGCCGCGCTCACATGGGCGCCGCTTACCGAACATGATCTTTTGGCAAAAATGCGCGACGTCGCGGATATGAACACGGTGATGACAAGCCTGATTGGCCAAGGCTATTACGGCACTGTAACACCGCCCGCTATCCAACGGAATATCCTCGAAAATCCGGCTTGGTACACCGCCTATACACCCTATCAACCCGAGATCGCCCAAGGCCGCCTTGAGGCCTTGCTGAATTATCAAACCATGGTCGCCGACCTTACCGGCCTGCCCGTCGCCAACGCCTCCCTGCTCGACGAGGCCACCGCCGCCGCCGAAGCCATGACAATGGCCCTGCGCGGTGCCAAATCCAAAGCCCGCGCGTTCTTTGTCGATGACAAATGCCACCCCCAAACCATCGCCGTGATCGAAACCCGTGCCCTGCCTTTGGGCATCGAGGTGATCGTCGGCAACCGCACCGAATTGCGCGCCGACGAGGTCTTTGGCGCGCTCTTTCAATATCCCGGCACCCATGGCGATATCCTCGACTACACCGACGAAATCACCGCCCTTCATGCGGCCAAGGCCATCGCCGTTGTGGCCACCGACCTGCTCGCCCTCACCATGCTCAAAGAGCCGGGGCAAATGGGCGCAGACATCGCCATCGGCTCCTCGCAACGCTTTGGTGTCCCCATGGGCTACGGCGGCCCCCACGCGGCCTTTATGTCCTGCTCGGACGCGCTCAAACGCTCCATGCCCGGCCGCATTGTCGGGGTCAGCATCGACGCACGCGGCAACAAGGCCTACCGCCTTTCGCTGCAAACCCGCGAGCAACACATCCGCCGCGAAAAAGCCACCTCCAACGTCTGCACCGCCCAAGCGCTGCTCGCCGTCATGGCCAGCTTCTACGCCGTCTTCCACGGCCCCGAAGGCCTGCGCGCCATCGCCGAACGTGTGCATTTCCTCACAGGCCGCCTCTACCGCGCCCTCAAAGCGGCGGGTGCCGATCTTGGCCCCAAGGATTATTTCGACACAATCACCGTCAACGTCGGCGTCGGACAGGCGGGCATCCTCGCCGCCGCCCGTGCCGAGGGCCTGAATTTTCGCAAAATCGGGGCCGACCGGATCGGTATTTCGCTGGACGAAACCTCTGATGAACAGGTGCTCCAACGCATTCTGCGCGCCTTTGGCATCCACATCGCGCCGCCCCATCGCGGCACCCTCGGCTTCCCGTCCGACATGGTGCGCACCACCCAATACCTCACCCATCCCGTCTTTCATATGAACCGCGCCGAAAGCGAAATGATGCGCTACATGCGCCGCCTCTCAGACCGTGACCTCGCCCTTGATCGCGCGATGATCCCGCTTGGCTCTTGCACCATGAAGCTCAACGCCGCCGCCGAAATGATGCCAATCACATGGCCCGAGTTCGGCGCGTTGCACCCCTTCTGCCCACCAGATCAGGCCGCTGGATATACATATGCAATCAATGACTTGCACGACAAACTTTGCGAAATAACCGGCTATGATGCAATGTCGATGCAACCCAATTCCGGCGCCCAAGGCGAATACGCGGGTCTGCTCACCATCGCCGCCTACCACCGGGGGCGCGGCGATCTTGACCGCGATGTTTGCCTGATCCCAATGTCCGCACATGGCACCAACCCCGCCTCGGCCCAAATGGCCGGCATGAAGGTTGTCGTGGTCAAATCCGCGCCCAATGGCGATATCGACCTTGACGATTTCCGCGAAAAGGCCGCCGCTGCGGGCGACAAACTCGCCGCGTGCATGATCACCTATCCCTCCACCCACGGCGTGTTCGAAGAAACCGTCAAAGAGGTCTGCGACATCACCCACGAATATGGGGGTCAGGTCTATCTTGATGGGGCCAATCTTAACGCCATGGTGGGCCTGTCCAAACCCGGCGAAATCGGCTCGGACGTCTCCCACCTCAACCTGCATAAAACCTTCGCCATCCCCCACGGCGGCGGTGGCCCCGGCATGGGGCCTATTGGCGTCAAGGCGCACCTCGCGCCCTATCTGCCCGGCCATCCCGAATTGGACGGCGAAGAAGGCCCGGTCTCTGCCGCCCCCTTCGGCTCGGCCTCGATCCTGCTGATCTCATGGGCTTATTGCCTGATGATGGGCGGCGAAGGCCTGACCCAAGCAACCC
>JALZWD010000086.1 GCA_023300365.1 Flavimaricola sp.
ACGCATCGCCACCGCGGCCTCTCGGGCATCCAACCCCTCTGGCATATCGTGCCAAAGCGGCACCACAAAACGCCCCGCCCCTTCGGTTGGGGTATCGCTGGCCAAGGCGCGATCCAAAGCGCGGTGGACCATTGCGCCGTGCGTGACGGCGAGCAAAGATACTGGCATCAACCGGCGCGGGCCAAGCCGAAGACCCGCATCAAGACCGTCTAGGATATGTACCTCGCTATCACCGCCCAATCCGCTTGTGCGCATTGCCACGGCCTCAACCATCGTTCGGTACGGGCCCACGCGCGCGCCCGCGGGATCAATCGTTGGACGCCCGTCGCGGAGCAGGCAAACATCTGTCGTGGTGCCGCCGATATCACTGATCAACGCATCCGTTTCGCCGGTAAGCCAGGCTGCGCCAGCGATGCTGGCGGCAGGGCCACTGAGGATGGTTTCGATGGGTTTGTCGCGCGCCACAGCCGCAGAGATCAAGGCGCCGTCACCGCGGACCACCATCATCCGCGCGGCAATCCCAAGGGAGGCGACGTGGGCCTCGACCGCGCCAATCAGCCCGTCGATCATCCCAATCAACCGCGCATTTAAGACTGCCGTTAGCGCCCGTTTGGGACCACCCAATGCGCTGGATAATTCGTGGCTACAGGTTACAGGTTTACCAAGCCTGTCGCGGACCGTGTCGCGCACCGCGACCTCGTGGGCGGGGTTGCGCGTTGCAAAATGTGCGGCGACCGCAAAGCCCGTGATATCACCGCCAAGTTCGTTCAACCCTGCGTGCAACTGGTCCAAATCCAATGGTGCCGCCTCGGCGCCTGAATGTGTGTGCCCGCCGGGCAGATGGATGACCGGATCACCGCCCAGCGCCTCTTGCAGTCCATCCCGCGCGACCTCGCCTTCCTCAAAGCCGATGAACACCAAGGCCACGCGCCCCCCCTGCCCTTCGACCAATGCATTTGTGGCGAGCGTGGTGGACAGCGAGACCATGGCCACATCAGCGGGATCAACGCGGCCTTGCGCCATCACCGCATCAATTGCGCCTGCGACACCGATGCTTAGGTCTGGACGCGAGGTTAGGGCTTTGGCGGTGGCCAGAACGGTGTCTGTGGCCTCGTCGATCAAGACCGCATCGGTATATGTGCCGCCAGTGTCGACACCCAAAAGAAGGGGCAAGGGGGATATCCTTTGCTGCGCGAGGCCGTGGGCATAGGGCGCCTCCGGCGGGAGTGTTTGGCCAAAAGAAGCCATAGGTGGGCGCGCATGTCCAACCAGATCGCGGCGCTCGAGCATAGAAAAACGGCGCGAAGGATGCTCTGCCTTCGCGCCGCTTATGCCGTAAGGCGATGTTTAGTTCAGAGCTTCGTCTGTGATGGCACTTGTCCATGCGCCCTGAGGTGCGGCGGAGATGACCGGATCGGACCCACCCGCCAGCAATGTATCAACCGTGCGCTGATAGGCCGCCGCATCCAACGTGCCGTTGGACCCGGCTGTGAGCTTGGCGATTTCGGCCATCATGCGGATTTGGTGGCTTTCGGTTTGGGCACCCGTCTCGTCGTAATCAAGCACGATCATTGCCGCCTCTTGTGGGTTTTCCTCGGCCCATTTCCACCCCCGCATGGAACCGCGCACAAAGCGCACCATGCGGTCAGCGAATGCCGGGTCGTCGAGGTTTTCTTCGAGCACATACATGCCGTCTTCGAGGGTTGAGACGCCCATTTCTTCGTACGTGAACGTGATCAGCTCGTCTTCGGAGACGCCTGCATCGAGGACCTGACCGTATTCGTTATAGGTCATGGTTGAGATGCAATCGGCCTGGCGTTGCAACAAAGGATCAACGTTGAAACCCTGGCGCAAGACCGTGACGCCATCATCGCCGCCCTCGGTTGGGATGCCTTCTTGGCTCATCCATGACAGGAAGGGGTATTCGTTGCCAAAGAACCAAACACCGATGGTGCGGCCGCGAAAATCCTGAGGTCCGGTGATGCCGGTGTCTTTCCAACATGTCAGCATCAAGCCGGATGTCGCAAAGGGCTGTGCGATATTCACCACCGGCAGGCCACGCTCGCGGGCGGCCAAAGCAGAGGGCATCCAGTTGAGCATCACATCCGCGCCGCCACCGGCGAGCACCTGCGGCGGGGCGATGTCTGGGCCACCGGGGAGGATCGTCACATCAAGGTTTTCTTCGTCGTAAAAGCCGTTTTCAAGCGCCACGTAATAGCCCGCGAATTGTGCTTGGGTGACCCATTGAAGTTGCAAACGAACTTCGTCTTGGGCCAAGGCGGGTGTCGCCATACCGGCCGCCGCAGCAGCGGCAAAAATCCAAGTCTTCATATTTCTCACTCCCAGTTGTTTATTTATGTTGGCTCGAAATACCTCGGCCTTCGTTTTTTATTGTTGTCGTTGCGACGGGTGCCAGAACGTCAGCCCCTTTTCGACTATAACCAGCACGCCATAGAGCACGCTGCCCGCGAGTGCGGCGACAAGTATTGCCGACCACACCATATCAAGTGCGAGCTGACCAACAGAGGCAGAGATGCGAAACCCCAAGCCTTGTGTCGGTGAGCCAAAAAATTCAGCAACTATGGCCCCCACAAGTGAAAGCGTAATCGCAATTTTCAAACCATTAAAGATAAATGGTAGGGCCGAAGGCAAGCGCAGTTTGAACAAGGTATGCCAATAGCCCGCGCCATAGGTGCGCATGAGGTCGCGTTGCATCGCACTCGTGTCTTGCAATCCGGCGACGATATTGACCAAAAGCGGAAAGAACACCATCGCCACCACCACGGCCGCTTTGGAATGCCAGCCAAAGCCAAACCACATCACGAAAATCGGCGCGATCCCGACAACAGGCAGGGCGGCCATAAAGTTGCCGACGGGCAAGAGGCCGCGTTTGAGGAAAGCGACCTTGTCGACAAGGATTGCCACCAACATCGCCGCACAGGCGCCAATCGCAAAGCCGGACAACCCACCCTTGAGGATCGTTTGTGTGAAATCACCCCACAGGATCGGCAGATTGCCCATGAACGTCGCCCCAATCGCCGATGGCGGCGGCAGGATCACACCCGGCACCTCCATGCCCCGCACGATCAATTCCCACATCACCAAAATAGTCAGGCCAAATATCACAGGCACCGCAAGGCGCACCGCGCGCGTATCCGCGTGGGGGCCATTGGCCAGCCGCGCGTTGAAAGCCCAGCCCAGGGCCCATATCACGAGGGCGGTGAACACGAGGGTCATGTCTGCACCCCCATCACCCGCAATGTGCGCCGCTCAATCCGGCCCACGAGGAACACCAGCACCGCCGCTAATGCGGCCGCCACGATCAGTGCCGCCCAGATTTGCGCGGTTTGGCCATAGTAAGTTCCGGCAAGCATCCGGGCGCCCAAACCACCGCGTTGCACCGGCAGTTCGCCCACAATGGCCCCAACAAGCGAGGCCGCAATCCCCACCTTGAGCGAGGCAAACAGATAGGGCACCGAGGCCGGCAGGCGCAGCTTGGTCAGCACCGCGCCCTTGCTTGCGTTATAGGTGCGCATTTGGTCCATCTGCATCGCATCCGGGCTGCGCAGTCCTTTGACCATGCCCACAAGCACGGGGAAAAACGACAGATACGCCGAGATCACCGCCTTGGGGATCATTCCCGCCAGCCCTTCGGGCAAAAATCGGTCCAGTCCGATCGAATACAGCACCACGATGATCATTGGCGCGAGCGCAATAATCGGGATTGTTTGGCTGACGATGGCCCACGGCATCACCGACATATCCATCGTCCGGCTGTGTACGATGCCAATGGCCAGCAAAATCCCCGCGCCCGTGCCGATGATAAACCCAAGCAACGTGGCATTTAGGGTTACACTGCCGTGATAGACCAAACTTCGGTTCGACAATGTGCCCGAGCGCATAATCCCGCGCCGTCCGTAGATCTCTTCTGTCACCGTGCTGTCCCAAATTTCCGTGGCGACCTGATGCGGGCTTGGCAATTTTGCGCGCTCCATGCTCCATGACGGGCCAAGGTGCGAGATGTTGTTAAACACTAGCCCCCATGTGCCCGCGTCGCGCCGCTCAGCGGCTTGCGGTGGCACGATCACAGCGCCCTCGCGCTCTACTTGCGTCAACACTTCGCGCACGTTCATTGGCACGCAGGCGATATACCAAATGGCAAATATCGCGGCGATCACCGTCAGAACGGGCACCAGGTTACGCATCATCGCTATGCCCCGCCCTTAGGCCGTCGCGCACGCGGTGGGCAATCTCGATAAACTCTGGGCTGTCGCGAATATCCAAGGGCCGCTCGCGGGGCAGCGGGCTGTCGATCACATCCGTAATCCGCCCCGGACGCGGCGACATCACCACGATCTTGGTGCTCAGGTACACCGCTTCGGGGATTGAATGGGTGACAAAGCCGATGGTCTTTTCGGTGCGTGCCCAAAGCGCGAGAAGCTGTTCGTTCAGATGGTCGCGGACAATCTCGTCGAGCGCCCCAAACGGCTCATCCATCAGCAAGATATCGGCATCAAACGCGAGCGCCCGCGCAATGCTTGCGCGTTGCTGCATCCCACCAGAAAGCTGCCACGGGTATTTCTTTTCAAACCCGCCCAGATCAACCAGCTCAAGCACACGTGCGACGCGCTCGGCTTTTTCAGCTTTGGAAAACCCCATGATCTCAAGCGGCAATTTGATGTTACCCCCAATTGTCCGCCATGGATACAGACC
>JALZWD010000087.1 GCA_023300365.1 Flavimaricola sp.
GACCGCCATTGCGCCCCGATGCCCCAAACCCCGCGCGGTGGGCGTCAAGCACGGTGACTTGCAGGCCCGCCCGCGCCAAGGTCAGCGCCGCCCAAAGCCCGGTGAACCCCGCGCCAATCACCGCGACATCGGTGCGGTGATGGCCCCTAAGGGCCGGGCGCAGTGGGGGGTGGGCCGCGGTCGCGGCGTACCAACTGTCGGGGTATTGGCCGGCGCGGTCATTGCGATAAAGTGGGTTCATACCGGGCCTTAAGTGTCAGACGTTTAACAATAAATGCTCGCGTTCCCACGGGCTGATGACCTGTAGGAATTCATCGTATTCGGCGCGTTTTACGATGGAGTACACACGGGCAAATTCGGGGCCGAGCACGTCGTGGATTGGGCTTGCGGCCTCAAACAGATCAAGTGCTGCGCCCAGGTAATGCGGGATGTCGGCTTTGCTGGCGTAAGCATCGCCTTGGAACCGCTTGTCGGGGCGGGTCTCGTCTATCAGGCCAAGATATCCGCATGCCAGCGAGGCGGCGATGGCAAGGTAGGGGTTGCAATCCATCCCCGCCAGACGGTTTTCCACCCGCCGCGCCTTGGGGTCGGAAATCGGAATGCGGATGCCGGTGGTGCGATTGTCGCGGCCCCACTCAAGGTTAATTGGGGCGGCGTGGTCGCGCACATAGCGCCGATAGCTGTTCACATAAGGGGCGAACATCGCGATCACGCTGGGCATGTGCTCTTGCAGGCCGCCGATAAAATGAAAGAACGCGTCGGTTTCGCCGCCCTGAGGGCCGGTAAAGATATTGTTGCCCTGTGCATCAATAACCGAGTGGTGAATGTGCATCGCACTGCCCGGTTCGCCCTCGATTGGTTTGGCCATAAAGGTGGCAAAACAATCATGTTTGAGCGCCGCTTCGCGGATCAATCGTTTGAAAAAGAACACCTCATCGGCAAGTTTGACCGGATCGCCGTGGCGCAGGTTGATCTCAAGCTGGCCTGCGCCGCCCTCTTGGGTGATGCCGTCGATCTCGATGCCTTGGATTTCGGCATATTCGTAAATGTCGTCGATCACGGGGCCATAATCATCCACCGCCGTCATGGAATAGGCTTGGCGTCCGGCGGCGGGGCGGCCTGTGCGGCCCATCATAGGCTCAATCGGTTTGGCGGGATCGACGTTGCGCGCGACAAGGAAAAATTCCATCTCAGGCGCCACAATCGGGGTCCATCCGCGGGCCTCAAAAAGGGCCACGACACGCCGCAACACGTTGCGCGGCGCGCATTCAACCGGGTCCCCTTTTTGGTCAAAGGCATCATGGATCACCTGTAGCGTGCCGTCTGTGGCCCATGGGGCGGCGGTGGCCGTTGACAGGTCGGGGCGCAGGGTCATGTCGGGTTCGGTAAAGCCGTCGGTGCTGGCCTCTTCGCCCCAATCGCCTGTGATGGTTTGGAAAAAGATCGAATTGGGCAGGTGAAAGAACGCCTGTTTGTTCCATTTGCTCGCGGGCACAGCCTTGCCGCGCGCGATGCCGGGAAAATCGGCGATGACGCATTCAACCTCGTCAAGGCGGTTGCCCTCAAGATATGCGCGTGCGGCGTCGGGAATGGCGGTGGTCCAGGTCATGCGATGCTACGCTCGCGGAAAAATTTGGTGATCATATCGGCCAAGGGGGCGGCGTCTGTGGGCAGGTCAAGATCGGCGTTCGCGCGGTCGGTTAGTGCCGTGGGGACCACGCCGGGGCCACGCTCGCGGATCAATCCGCCAAGGTACGTGCGGTTGATTTCGGGATGGGGTTGCATGGTAAAGGCGCGGTCGCCGTACAGGATCGCGGCATTGGCGCAAAAATCATTGGTGCCAACCACTTGGCCATCTTTGGGCACATCCAACACCTGATCTTGGTGCCATGCATTCAAGTTATAGGTTTGCCCGGCAAGTTCGTAGGATTTGCGCCCCACGGCCCAACCGCCATCAAATTTCTCCACCCGCCCCCCAAGCGCCTTGGCGATGATTTGGTGGCCAAAGCAAATGCCCACAAGCGGCGTTCCGGCGGCATAGATTTCGCGGATAAACCCTTCCAGTTTGGCGATCCAATCATGCGGTTCGTAGGCGCCAAATTTGGACCCGGTAATCAGCCATCCATCCGCCGCATCAGGACCAGAGGGAAAGACGCCGTCCACCACCGGGTAATTCTCGAAATCCAGCCCCTGTCCGGCGAGGAAGCGGGTAAAGATCGTATCGTAATTGCCGTTTTCGTCTTGCAGGGTTTCGGGCACATGGCCGGTTTGGAGAATGCCGATTTTCATAGATCACCGTTTCAATTTGCGTGGTGCCAAGGCTAGCCTAGGGAGGAGGGTGTCGGCAAGCGGGCCTCTAGACCGTATCGAGATACAATTCCAATTGCTGCTCGGGTGTTAGATCCGCAAATATCGCCAGCTCTTGCCGTTTGGTCATCACAAAGTTCTCAATCAGCATTTTGGGGAAAATCCGCCGGACGATGGCGCTTTGCTCAAAGGTATCAATCGCGCGCGCCCATGTGCTTGGGATTTGGCGCAGGTTTTGATCGTATGCATTGCCTGTAATTGGCGCGGGCGGTGTCATTTTGTCCTCAATCCCCACCAAGGCGGCCCCAAGGACGGCGGCGATAAACAAATAGGGGTTCACATCTCCACCGGCCACGCGGTGTTCCACCCGCCGCGCAGCAAAGGCCCCGCCGGGCACGCGGATACTGGCCGTACGGTTTTCATAGGCCCAGCAAATTCCCGTTGGGGCATGCGCATCCGGCACGAGGCGGTCATAGCTGTTGCCGTGGGGCGCGAATACCAAGGCACAATCGGGAATTGCGGCAAGGCATCCGGCAATCGCCTGGTGCAGGGCAGGGGTGCCGTCGTGGGTATCATTGGCAAAGATATTGTTGCCATCCGCATCCAGCACCGAGAAATGCATATGCAACCCGTTGCCTGCGTGTTCCTCATAGGGTTTGGCCATGAATGACGCGGCCATATCGTGATTGCGGGCCAAACCACGCACCAGCATTTTGAAAAACCACGCATCATCGGCCGCCTTTAGGGCATCTGGGACATGTTCGATATTGATCTCAAACTGCCCAAGGCCCACCTCGGAAATTGCGGCCTCGGCGGGGATATCCATGGCTTCGCAGCCGTCATAAAGCTCGGTGAAGAAGGTATCAAAGGCATCG
Source organism: Flavimaricola sp. (assembly GCA_023300365.1). GTDB lineage: Bacteria > Pseudomonadota > Alphaproteobacteria > Rhodobacterales > Rhodobacteraceae > JALZWD01. The sequence goes on from JALZWD010000087.1 coordinate 3,183, forward strand.
AGGGCGCGCAGGCTCAGTATCTCGGCGCCGGGCCTGCGTTTGCCCGACCTTGGAGAGCGCGGCTGGCGAATTTCGCGGCCACTGTCATCGATCAGGTAAAATTCCATTTCGGTGGCGACAACGGGCGTCAGCCCCAACGCCTCATAACGCGCCACCACAGCGGCCAAAGCATGCCGCGGATCGCCGTCAAACACCGAGCCATCCTCGTGATACATCCACATCGGCAGCAAAGCCGACGGATTGGCAAGCCACGGCATTGGCACATACCCCCGCTCGGTGGGCAGCAACACACCATCGGGGTCGCCGGTTTCAAATACCAAAGGGCTGTTGTCGATATCTTCGCCCCAAATATCCAAATTGAGAACCGACAGCGGAAATCGCGTGCCGTCTTGCTCTAGCTTGCGGGCAAACCGGATCGGCACACGTTTGCCCCGCCCCTGACCGTTGAGGTCGACGGCGCCGCACCGCACATTTCGCACTTGGGGGTTATCATCAAGCCAGCTCATCAATCACCTAATTATCTGTGGGCGCACCTTAATTTTGGCGCGTTTATCATTCGGCAAATGCCTGTTCAAACGCGCGTTGATATGGCCAAACAGGCCAATCACCACCAGCGTCACAAGGATGAAATACCCCGCCAAAATCGGATAGGGGACAAAGGGGTTGAACGTCTTGTCCGCGAAATAGCTGGCGTAATAAAGCGCATCGCCGCGTTGCTGCTGTGCGGGAAAGCCGGTGAAAAACACCAGCGTCGTTGCGTGAAACAAAAAGATCGCCTCGTTGGTATAGGCCGGCCAAGCCAGCCGCAGCATCGTGGGCCACACCACGCGCCGAAACCGCGACCATCCCGACAGGCCGTAAGCATCCGCCGCTTCGACATCGCCCTTGGGGATCGAGCGCAGCGCGCCATAGAAAATCTCGGCGGAATAGGCGGCGGTGTT
>JALZWD010000088.1 GCA_023300365.1 Flavimaricola sp.
TTTTCGCCCGACGTGGCGTTCGCGGGTCATCACGCCCTGCAATCGGGCGCGCCGATCTTGTGCGATTGTGAAATGGTCGGAGCTGGCATTATTCGGCGCTACCTTCCCAGTGAAAATCAAGTTGTGGTTACTCTGAACCACGCAAATACACCGCGTCACGCGAAACATATCGAAAACACGCGGTCTGCTGCCGCGGTCGATTTATGGCGCGATCATATTGATGGCGCAGTGGTTGCAATCGGCAATGCACCCACCGCGTTGTTTCGTTTGATGGAACATCTAGATAATGGCTGGCCCAAGCCTGCGGTTATCCTCGGCTTTCCGGTTGGTTTTGTTGGTGCTGCCGAAAGCAAGGCAGAACTTGCCAATAATCCTCGCGGTACTGATTTCATCGCGTTGAGAGGCCGCAAAGGTGGCTCAGCCATGGCCTCGGCCGCGGTCAACGCACTCGCCGCAGGAACACCAGAGGGCCAAGTTCAATGATCTGTGCCGGCCGATTTTTAGTCGAATGTGGTCGTTCGATAAGTTGGTCGACCCCGTGATGTCGCCATGGCTCCAGATCATCGGGATTGGCGAAGATGGCGTGATGGGCCTGCTACCTGCGACCCGCGCCGTCATTGATGCCGCCGAGGTCATCATTGGCGGTGAACGACATCATCGTCTCACGCCAGATGCCACAGCCAAACGTATCGCGTGGCCTTCCCCTTTTGATGCGATGATTGATACGATTCAGTCATATCGGGGCCAACGCGTTGTCATCCTTGTTACAGGCGATCCTCTTTGGTTCTCTATTGGCGCGCGGATCGGTCGTGCCATCGATCCAAGCGAGATTACTTATCATCCGCAACTCTCTGCATTTCAGTTGGCGGCGGCGCGGATGGGCTGGAGTCTTGCTGATGTCGAGACACTTACCGTTCATGGTCGCCCAGTCGAGCAAATGATCGCCTTCATTCAACCCAACGTCAGGTTGTTGGTTCTTACCACTGGCGCACAGACGCCAAATCAAATTGCCACATTTTTGACAGAGCGAGGCTTTGGAAATAGCAAAATGACAGTCTTGGCTGCGATGGGCGGCGCAGATGAGCAGCGGTTTGACGGTATTGCCGCGACTTGGAGCCATTCTGTCCCTGCGTTCAACACGCTCGCAGTTGATTGTGTTGCCGCCTCCGATGCTGCGCTTTTGCCGCGTGTGCCGGGGTTGCCTGATGATCTCTTCCAATCCGATGGCACCATGACCAAACAAGAGGTACGGGCCGTCACAGTTGCGAAATTAATGCCGATGCGTGGCGCACTTTTATGGGACATTGGCTGCGGCTGTGGCTCAGTTGCCGTGGAGTGGATGCGGGCGGCCCGCTATGCGCGTGCAATCGGTGTTGAGCCCCGCGCAGATCGCCGCGCCATGGCAGCTGCTAATGCCTTAACTCTTGGTGCTCCAAACTTGGAAATTCGCGATGGTATGGCGCCCGAATGTCTTGCTGATTTGCCGCCACCAGATGCAATTTTCGTTGGTGGTGGGCTGTCCTCGCAGGTCTTTGATGTTGCTTGGTCGGCTTTGCGCCCGCTCGGCCGTTTGGTTGCCAACGCGGTCACATTGGAGAGCGAAGCGGTGTTGGTGGGCTTACATGCCCAGCATGGTGGTGATTTGGTTAAAATGGCGACGCACCGCGCAGAACCCGTTGGCCGTCTGACCGGCTGGCGGCCGTCTATGCCCGTCACCCAATGGAGCATGGTAAAGCGATGAGCGGAACACTCTATGGCGTGGGCCTTGGGCCCGGCGCACCTGATTTAGTTACACTTCGGGCGGCACGGCTCATTGGGGCCGCGACGGTTGTGGCCTACCCCACGCTTGCGGGGGGCGATAGTTTTGCACGTGAAATTGTCAAAGACCTTATCGATCCCTCCACCCACGAAATTGTCATGGATGTTCCCATGACTATTGAGCGCGCGCCGGCCCAAGCGGCATATGATATCGGCGCTGCGTCAATAGCATCCTTCCTGAATGAAGGGCACGACGTTGTCTGTTTGTGTGAAGGTGATCCGTTCTTCTATGGCTCGTTTATGTATCTGTTTGCCCGCCTGAAGGACCAATTTCAGGTAGAAATTGTACCCGGGGTTACATCTGTTACGGCGTGCGCCGCGACGGCTGGGATGCCGCTTGTGGCCCGCAATGAAAGGCTTACGGTTTTGCCCGGGCCCTTGCCACAAGACGAACTTCGCGTGCGGATTGAGGGCGCGGAAAGTGTGGCGATTATGAAAGTGGGCCGCCATCTTGCCAAGTTGCGTGATGTTATCGAAGACCTCGGCCTTATTGAGCAAGCGGTCTATGTCGAACGTGCCACTTTGACGTCCGAAAAGGTGCTTCCGCTTTCTCAAGCACCTGACAAAGCGCCGTATTTTTCAATGATCCTCTTAACCAAAGGCACTGATCCATGGTTGTAAGCCCCGTCGTGTTGGCCTTGTCTCGTTCTGGCGAAGCAACAGCCCACAAAATTGCCGCCCACCTTGAATGCGCCGTGCATGGCCGGGCAGGGCGTGTTGATCAGGCGGATGCGTTTTTCGACAATGCCCTTGACCATTCGCGCGATCTCTTTGCGGCAGGTACGCCCATCATCGGCGTTTGTGCTAGCGGGATCGTTATTCGAGCGGTCGCCCCGTTGCTTGCCGATAAGACGACCGAACCGCCGGTGATTTCTGTTTCCGATGACGGCAGGGTTGTCGTGCCGCTTCTCGGGGGGCATCGGGGGGCTAATTCTATCGCCAGACAGATCACGGATGCTCTTGGGGGTGTTGCTGCGGTGACCACGGCGGGTGATGTGGCTCTTGGCGTGGCCCTCGACAGTCCACCGCCAGGGTGGCGATTGGCCAATCGATCAGATGCCAAGCCGGTTATGGCCGCTTTGTTGTCTGGGCAGGGCGCGACGGTAAATGGCGATGCTGCTTGGCTTGTTGATCTTCCCAAAGGCCATGAAGTTGAGATCACCATCTCCGCGGCACCTGTCGCGACAAACGAAAAACATTTGCATTTTGCCCCTCAAACCTATGCGCTTGGGGTCGGTTGTGCCCGAAATTGTCCACCTGATGAATTGGCAAATCTGGTGCACCAAAGCCTCGCGGATGCGGGTATCTCTCCCTTTGCGATTGCTTCGATTAATACGCTTGATCTCAAGGCGGATGAGTTGGCGATGAACGCGCTTGCTGATGATCTAGGGGTGCCGCTTAGGGTGTTCGCCGCCGATGAGCTTGAAGCCCAGACTTCTCGTCTTGCCAATCCATCCGACATTGTCTTTGCCGAAGTAGGCTGCCACGGTGTCTCTGAGGCGGCGGCACTGGCACAAGCGGGGCACGATGCGAGGCTTGTTGTGCCCAAACGCAAAACTGCCCAAGCCACCTGTGCCATTGCAAGCTCGGCCCAACCAATGGTCACGCATAATGGTCGCGCGCGGGGGCGCTTGTCGATCGTTGGTATCGGTCCAGGTCAAGCAAGCTGGCGGACGCCTGAAGTGTCCTCTCTTGTTTCTCAAGCGAAAGAACTGGTGGGATATGGATTGTATATTGATCTCCTTGGGCCGCTGGCTGCAGGCAAAATACGATCCGATTTTCCTCTCGGTGGTGAAGAAGACCGCTGCCGATATGCGCTTGAACAGGCGGCCAAAGGGGGCAACGTGGCTCTCGTATGTTCGGGTGACGCAGGCATCTACGCGATGGGCGCGCTTGTGTTTGAATTGATGGATCGCGGCCCTGAGCAACTGGGTGTTTCTGATGCCGCGCGCCGTGTTGAAGTGGTGTGTTCTCCGGGAGTGTCTGCATTGCAAGGGGCTGCGGCACGGGCCGG
>JALZWD010000089.1 GCA_023300365.1 Flavimaricola sp.
AAACCTTTGATCAATGTCTTGCGCCGCAAGCAAGGCAAAGGCCAACCCATCCGCGAAGACGGGCCGATCACCCATATGGCCAAAGCAGGCACGCCAACAATGGGCGGTCTCTTGATCGTTGGCGCTTTGACGGTCTCCACGCTGATGTGGGCGCGTTGGGACAATCCGTTTGTCTGGATGGTCTTGGGCGTCACGCTCAGTTTTGCGATGATCGGCTTTGCGGATGATTACGCCAAGGTGTCTAAACAAAATACCATCGGCGTGTCAGGTCGCGTCCGCCTTGGGCTGGGCCTGCTCGTCGCGGCAGTCGCCGGATTTTGGGCCGCGCAATACCACCCCGAAGAGCTTTCAAACCAACTTGCCGTACCGATTTTCAAAGACGTCTTGGTCAATCTCGGGATCCTCTTTATCCCATTCTCCATCATCGTGATCGTGGGGGCCGCAAACGCTGTGAACCTCACCGATGGCCTCGACGGCCTCGCGATCATGCCCGTCATGATTGCCGCCGGAACACTTGGCATTATCGCCTATTTCGTGGGCCGCGTCGACTTTACCGAAAGCCTCGGGCTGCATTATGTGCCCGGCACCGGAGAGCTTTTGGTGTTTTGCGCGGGCCTTATTGGCGGCGGCCTCGGCTTTTTGTGGTACAACGCCCCGCCCGCTGCCGTCTTTATGGGCGACACAGGCTCGCTTGCATTGGGGGGAGGTCTGGGGGCGATTGCTGTGGCGTCCAAACACGAGATCGTCTTGGCCATCGTTGGCGGTTTGTTCGTGGTTGAGGCCCTCAGCGTGATTATCCAAGTCCTCTACTTTAAACGCACCGGCAAACGTGTGTTTCTCATGGCCCCGATCCATCACCACTACGAGAAAAAGGGCTGGGCCGAGCCACAGATCGTGATCCGTTTCTGGATCATTTCGCTGATCCTCGCGATGATCGGCCTCGCCACGCTCAAGGTGCGGTAAACGAGGCCGCATGCATGTCAAAACCCTGATCCTCGGCGCAGGTGCTGCCGGAATGTTCTGCGCTGCAAACGCAGGGCCGGGAACATTGGTGGTCGATCACGCCAAAGCACCGGGTGAAAAAATCCGCATCTCGGGCGGCGGGCGCTGCAACTTTACCAATATCTACACAGGCCCCGAAAACCTTCTGTCCTCCAACCCGCATTTCGCCAAATCCGCCCTGTCGCGGTACGCCCCGTGGGATTTCATCGCTCTGGTCGATCAATACGGGATCAAATGGCACGAAAAGACATTGGGCCAATTGTTCTGCGATACTTCGGCCCGCGAAATTGTCGCCATGCTGCGAAGCGAAATGGACAAGGTCCAAGCGCAACTTTGGCTCAAGACCGACGTGGGCCAGATCCGCTACGACGGGCTGTTCCACATCACGCTCACCCGCGACGGCACCGCGCGGCAGGTCACGGCGGACAATCTCGTCGTGGCCACGGGCGGCAAAAGCATCCCCAAAATGGGGGCAACGGGCGCGGCCTATGACATTGCTCGCCAATTCGGCCTTAACATTATCGAAACACGGGCAGGTCTGGTGCCCTTCACCTTCACCGACGAGCGTTTTAAATCCTTGGCCGGTGTGGCCACCGATGTCGCGGCAACGGCCGGCTCTGCGCGGTTCAAAGAGGCAATGCTTTTCACCCACCGTGGCCTTTCTGGCCCTGCGATGTTGCAAACCTCGTCGTATTGGACCGAAGGCGCGGCGCTGGATATTGATCTCTCGCCCGAGGTCGATCTCTTTGCCGCTCTGCGCCAAGCCCGCCAGACCGAAGGCCGCAAATCAATCAAAACCCACCTCGCGCGCCATCTGCCCACACGACTGGTCGATTTCTTGGCCAACACCCAAGATCTCGCGGCAAACCTCGCTGATCAAAGCGACGCGACTTTGCAAACACTCTGCGACACGCTGCACCACTGGCAGCTCACCCCATCGGGCACCGAAGGCTACCGCACCGCCGAAGTAACCCTCGGCGGGGTGGATACCGATGATCTCAATTCTAAGACCATGGCCGCCAAGACCAATCCTCAATTGTACTTTGTCGGAGAATGCGTCGATGTTACCGGCTGGCTTGGTGGATATAATTTCCAATGGGCTTGGGCCAGCGCCTATGCCGCCGCTGAAGCCATCCGCTAGGGGGATGTTTTCTTCAAAAGAAAACAAACCCAAGTCTTCAAAAGACTGCGCCTCCTAACCAATCTCGCGCGCGACACAGGCGGCAAAATCCTCACCGCGTTTCTCAAAACTATCGTATTGATCAAAGCTCGCCGCCGCAGGCGCAAGCAAAACAGTATCCCCCGGTGCGGCCTCGGCGGTGGCCGTGGCAACCGCGCGGGCCATATCACCGCAAACCTCTACGTCCACACCCTTAAGTCGCATTGCAAAGGCCGCCGCCTCGCGCCCAATCACATAGGCCTTCTGCACCGAGGCTGTCGCGGCCAAAAGCCCGTCGAGCCCGCCGTCTTTTTCTAACCCGCCACAAATCCAACGGACCGATTTAAACGCCTCAAGCGCACGGGCCGCACTGTCTACATTGGTGGCTTTACTATCGTTAACAAAGACGACCCCATCGCGCTCTGCGATGCGTTGTGAACGGTGCGGAAGGCCGGGATAACTGTGCATCGCGGCTTCAATCGCGCGCGGCCCAAGGCCCACGGCGCGTGCGGCGGCAAAGGCGGCACAGGCATTTTGATGGTTATGAGCACCGGGCAATCCTGCAATCTCGCGCAGGTCAATTGACGCCACCTGCCGCCCCTTGCGCCATTCGGCAAGAAAGCCTTTGCGCGCAAACACATGCCACCCATCCCCGATCAGCTTTTGCCCCGAAGACACCCGGATCACCCGGTCGTCGCGCGCGCCTTCGCGCAATTGCCCGGCAAGGTACACACCTTCAGGCTCATCCACACCGATCACCGCGCGATCCGGTCCGCCTTCGGCAAATAGTCGGCGCTTGGCGGCGAAATATCCGCCCATACCGCCGTGTCGATCAAGGTGATCGGGCGAAAGATTGGTGAAAACTGCGATATCTGGTGTTAACGCCCGCGCCAAATCAGTTTGATAAGACGACAGCTCAAGCACCACCACTTCGCCGTCATGCGCAGGCTCAAGATCAAGCACACCGCGGCCAATATTCCCGGCAAGCTGGCTGGCCCGTCCGCCCTCGATCAATATATGATGAAGCAACGCCGATGTGGTCGATTTTCCGTTCGACCCGGTGATTGCAATCACCTTGGGCGTGACGTCAAAATCAATCCAATCTTCGGTCGCAAACGATCGAAAGAACAGCCCTATATCATTGTCCACAGGCACGCCTGCTTTCAGCGCAGCCAGCACAATTGGGTTCGGCGTAGGATAAAGATGCGGAATACCAGGGCTG
>JALZWD010000090.1 GCA_023300365.1 Flavimaricola sp.
GCTGGACGTCCGACGGGGCGGGATCGACGCAAGCGTGATCAAATGGCGCGGGATGCGAAGGCTTCTTGGCTTGAATGATCGGCGTTGCTGCTCTAGCTAGCATCGTGAAAAAACGACGGAAGCCCGCCCAAAATGACCTATATCGTCAACGATAGCTGTATCGCCTGTAAATACACTGACTGCGTCGAAGTCTGTCCTGTGGATTGCTTTTACGAAGGCGAGAATATGCTGGTGATCCACCCCGATGAATGCATCGATTGCGGTGTTTGCGAGCCGGAATGTCCTGCGGATGCGATCCGCCCGGATACCGAGCCGGATATGGAAAAATGGGTTGAGTTTAACCGCAAGTATTCTGAGATGTGGCCGGTTATTATCACCAAGAAAGATCAGCTTCCGACCGCCGAAGAGATGGACGGAAAAGAGGGCAAGATGGAGCTGTTCTCGGAAAAGCCCGGCGAGGGCGGCTGAGTCGGTTAGGGCGCGTGTCCCCGCGCGGACGGGCGTGTAACCGTTTGATTAGTATGGATTTATCGCTGGAAGTTTGCCGCTTTTTTTGATGTGGTTTTTGTGATATACTCTGCCCAACGATGCGAAATATTTTTTAAGTCACCAGCCTGACAGTCCTGCCCGACGGAGCCATTGGCACCGCTGGGCAATTTGCGTGCCGAGGTGCGCCCGAGAGGAAGACCATGAGTAAGAAGAAACGCGAATTTAACCCAGACGATTTTGTCGTCTATCCCGCCCACGGTGTTGGCAAGGTTGTGTCGATCGAAGAGCAAGAAGTGGCCGGCTTTGAGCTTGAGCTGTTTGTGATTGCCTTTGAAAAAGACAAAATGACCTTGCGTGTGCCAACCCACAAGGCCACCGAAGTGGGCATGCGCGCCCTTTCATCGCCCGATGTGGTGGCCCATGCGATGAAGACACTGAAGGGCAAGGCCAAGGTTAAGAAAGCCATGTGGTCGCGGCGTGCGCAGGAATATGAACAAAAGATCAATTCGGGCGATTTGATTGCGATTGCTGAAGTGGTGCGTGACCTGCACCGCCAAGACGATCAACGCGAGCAAAGCTACTCCGAGCGGCAGTTGTATGAAGCGGCATTGGAGCGCTTGACCCGCGAGATCGCGGCTGTGTCCAACAATGATGAGGCCGCAGCAGGGGCCGAGATCAATGACGTGCTGGTGAGCCGCGCCGCCGCCGCCTGAGCCTTGGTTAATCCAAATGAAAAAGCCGTGCCCTGGCGGGCGCGGCTTTTGCTGTTTTTATAGGTGTTTGAAGCACCGTGCTCGCAGATTGGCGCGGCGTTGTGCCTGCGCAAAGCTGCGCCTCCGGCGGGAGGTATTTTAGGCAAGATGAGACCCATCTGTGGGATCTTGACCGCGCCGGAACCGCGCTTTTCGCGGGCGTGACGGGCCCTGTCGTGGCGTGTGATATCGCCTGTGCTGGTCTTGGCGCCGCCGTAATTTTTGGTTTCCATTGGTTTCATCGGCCCAGACCTTTGACAAAGCCGCGTCTAGGTTGGGGTGGGGCAGGTTAAAGGGCGCGCCAGCCGATGTCTGTGCGCAAGAACCCTTGGGGCCAGGTGATGGTTTTGGTGGCGGCATAGGCGCGTTGGTGGGCCTCGGCCAGTGTCTCGCCGCGGCCGGTGACCGCGAGGACGCGTCCGCCTGTGGCGATGGTTGTGCCGTCTTTTGTTTCGGTGCCTGCGTGGAATGTCATGTTTTGACTGTCCTGAGGGAGGCCGTCGAGGCCTTTGATTTTGGTGCCTTTTTCATAGTCGCCGGGATATCCTTTGGCGGCCATGACAACCGTGAGCGCATGGTCGTTGGCCCAATTTACCGTCATTTCGCCCAAGCGGCGCTGGGCGCAGGCAAGGATCAGGTCGAGGATTTGGCCGCCAAGGCGCATCATCAAAACCTGGCATTCGGGGTCGCCAAACCGGGTGTTGTATTCGATCAGGCGCGCGCGGCCCGTGTCTTCGATCATTAACCCTGCGTAGAGCACGCCCTCGAACGGTGTGCCGCGTTTGGCCATCTCGTTGATTGTGGGTTGGATAATGTCGTCGAGAACCTGTTTTTGGATCGTCTCGGTCAGGCAGGGGGCGGGGGAATATGCGCCCATGCCGCCGGTATTGGGGCCGGTGTCGCCATCATAGGCGCGTTTGTGGTCTTGGGCTGTGCCGACGGGCAGGATCGAGGTGCCGTCTGAGAGGATAAAGAACGAGGCCTCTTGGCCGAACATGCATTCCTCAATCACCACGCTGGCGCCCGCCGCGCCGTATGTGCCGCCGAACATATCGTCAATTGCGGCGTGGGCCTCGGCGAGTGTTTCGGCCACAACCACGCCTTTGCCCGCCGCCAAGCCGTCGGCCTTGATGACGATGGGCGCGCCTTGTTGGGTGACGTAGTCTTTGGCGGTTGTGGCGTCTTCGAAGCGTTTCCAATCGGCGGTTGGGGCCCCTGCGGCGTCGCAGATCGTTTTTGTGAAAGTTTTGGAGCTTTCAAGCTGGGCTGCGGCAGCGGAAGGTCCGAAAACCGCAAGGCCCATGGCGCGCAATGTATCGGCCACACCCGCCGCCAAGGGGGCCTCGGGCCCGATTATGACCAGATCAATGGTGTTGTCTTGGGCAAAGGCCGCGACCGCATCGCCATCAAGGATATCAATATCTGCGTTTTCGGCAATTTGGCCTGTGCCGGCATTGCCCGGAGCCACGATCAGGCGATCACATTTGGGGTTTTGCAAAATCGCCCAAGCCAGAGAATGTTCGCGCCCGCCCGATCCGAGAATAAGGATGTTCATGTGGCGGCTCCTACCTTGGGTTTTGGTTGGCGCTGTTCTATGTTTGGGGGCAGATAAGGGCAAGGGCCACGAGATATGGATTTGTTTGACGACACACCGCAAGCCGACGACCCGGAGGGCAATATGCCGGAATTTACCGTCGGCGAGCTTTCTGGTGCGGTGAAAAAGGCGATTGAGGGTGGTTTTGGCCATGTGCGTGTGCGCGGCGAAGTGGGGCGTGTGTCGCGGCCTGCGTCGGGGCATTTGTATCTTGATCTGAAGGATGATCGCGCGGTTTTGGCGAGCATCATTTGGAAGGGGCAGGCGGCGAAATTGGCGCATCTGCCCGAGGAGGGGATGGAGGTGATCGCCACCGGGCGGCTGACAACATTCCCCGGGCAATCGCGCTATCAGATGGTGATTGAGGATATCCGGCCTGCGGGTGCGGGGGCCTTGATGGCGATGTTGGAGAAGCGGCGGGCGGCTTTGGCCGAAGAGGGGCTTTTTGCGGCCGAGCGTAAGCAGGCGATCCCGTATTTGCCGGGTATTATTGGTGTGGTGACGTCGCCCTCGGGGGCGGTGATCCGCGATATTTTGCACCGTTTGCGCGACAGGTTTCCATCCAAGGTTTTGGTGTGGCCGGTGGCCGTGCAGGGGCAGAAATCTGCAGCAGAGGTGAGTGCAGCAATTGCGGGGTTTAATGCATTAACGCCGGGGGGCGCCTTGCCGCGGCCAGATTTGATTATTGTGGCGCGTGGTGGCGGATCTTTGGAGGATCTTTGGGGGTTCAACGAGGAGGTCGTGGTGCGGGCGGCGGCGGCGAGTGCGATCCCGCTTATATCGGCTGTGGGGCACGAGACGGATACGACGTTGATTGATTATGTGTCCGATATTCGCGCACCCACGCCGACGGCGGCGGCCGAGATGGCGGTGCCTGTGCGGCTTGAGTTGCTGGGCGCTGTGGATCAGGCGGGCGGGCGTTTGCGGCGTGCTTTGAGCGAGGGTGTGACGCGGCGCGGACAGCGTGTGCGCGATTTGGGGCGGGCTTTGCCCAAGGCCGAGCGATTGTTGGAAGGGCCGCGTCAACGGCTTGATGCATTGGCGGCGCGACTGCCCAATGCACTGCGGGCGGCCACCTCGGTTAAGAAAGAGCGGCTTGCCAAACAGGTGCTTAGCCCCGCTTTGATCCGCCGGACCGTGGCCGAGGAGCGGCGCAGATTGGCGGCGGTGCGCCTAACGCCGGACGTGATGCAGACCCGGTTTGCGACCCTATCGGACCGTGTGGCGGGGCTGGATCGTTTGCGCGAAACGCTTGGCTACGCTGCGACGTTGCAGCGGGGCTATGCGGTGGTGCGCGGCGGCGATGGGGCGGTTGTCACGGATGTGGCGGGGGCCAAGGCCGCGAAATCCCTTGAGGTGCAATTCGCCGATGGGCGGATGAATGTGACCAAGGCCTAGGGGCTAGCTGCCCAAAAATGGGCTGGTGCATCCGATTGGATCGGTGGTGATGGATGTCGCCGTCCATGGCTCGGCGGTGGGCGAGGGGGCGGCCATAAGCGTGCCGCCGCTTTGGAAAAATGTCCAACAGGGATGCTGGAATTGGCCTTGGTAGGCAAAGCAAATTTCGCTGCCGTTTTGGTACCATGTCCCCTTTTGACAGGTGCCGCCCTCGCCAATCCACGTCACGCGGTTGCCGGGGTGATAGGCCTCAACGCCCGCATAATTGCCGCTGGCGTTATTATAGGTGACGGTAAACCCGGTGACGGCGTCGGCAAAGGCGCTGGCATCCATCGGCTCTTGGGCCATAGCGGCGGTCGTGGCGGCGGCGGCAATAGCGATTGCGGTAAGACAACGGTGCATAAGTTAGCTTCCTAGAAATTCCATCGCGCAATTGATCGGTCGCGTGTTGATTTGGGTCGAGGTCCACGTCACACCCCCGGCGTGTTGGATCGTCACGGTGCCAGTGTCATGGCTAATGTCGGTGCAATGGGTCGCGTCTTGATCTTGGTATTCAAAACAAATCTGCGGCCCTTGTGCAAACCAGCGGCCCTTTTGACAGCGGCCCTCTCCAACAAGCCAGGTGACGCGCCCGTTGGGGTGATAGGCCTCAATCCCAATGGTGATGCCGTCTTGGGCCAGATATGTCACGGTTTGGCCCGTCACCAGCGCCCCAAATTCGGGGCCAGAAAGGGCCTCTTGGGCCACCACAGGCGTGGTGCTCAGGGCCGCGATTATGATGGCAAGAACGCGCATCCCTCAGGCCCCCAAATAGGGCCCAAGACAGGGCATTGTGTCGGATGTGGGGGCGTCATGGTAGATGTCTCC